>DRBZ01000111.1 GCA_011043895.1 Candidatus Cloacimonadota bacterium | reverse complement strand
TGCCCTGTAACTGCTCCGGATGCACCAGTTGTAACGATCAGCGAAGATGGAGTGAATGTAACTTTAGATTGGGATGCTGTTAGCGGAGCTACATCCTACACAGTTTACAGCGACAACGATCCGTACGGTACTTTCACAACTTCTGAATGGACTGGCACTGATACAGATTGGAGTGAACCTTTATCCGGTGATATGAAATTCTATCGAGTTACGGCAAGTAATTAAATAAAAGAAAATATAAAACACAAAAAAATATGGAGGAATTATGAAAAAATTATCATTAGTCTTGATGTTGATTTGTTTAGTAAGTTTAATCGCTGCTTATGAAATAGCAAAAGATAGTTCAGGAAGACCCTTATATGCGGCTGATCGAATTAAAGTTAAACTGAACGAGGAAGCAGCAGAAATTGTCGATGAAATAATCGCAAGTGAGAGAAACTTTATCAATACTGGTTTAAAAGCACTTGATGATTTAAATCATCATCTTGGAATATTGGAAATTAACACTGCACACAGACCTGTAAAGGACAAAACATGGGAAAGAGAAAACGGTTTCAACCGTTGGTACCTGATATTTGTCCCAAAAGGAACAGATATTGAATCAAGTATTGAATTATATAAATCTAATCAATACGTCGAGAATGCAATTCCTGAATATTATGCCTATTTGGCTGTAACTCCTAATGATCCTTACTTTGACGATTGTTGGGGTCATGATAATACAAGCTCTAATGGTCCGGGAAGCGGACATGTTGTTGGTTTTGATTCTCATGTTGAAGAAGCTTGGGATGACGAACAAGGTTTTGGATCTTCCAGTGTAATTGTAGCCATTATGGATACTGGTGTCGATTATAATCACGAAGATCTGAATAATAATTGTATAGCTGGTTATGATTACGGAGATAACGACAGCGATCCTATGGATGATAGTGCTGATGAAGGTCATGGAACTTGCTGTGCTGGTATAGCTGCTGGTGAGGTTAACAATAGTATTGGCGTATCCGGAGTTGCTGGAGGTTGTAGCATCATGCCATTAAAAATTTCAGATAGTGGTGGCTCTCTAATGTTTACATATATTGAAAACGCGTTGACACACTGTGGTGACAACAATGTTGATGTGGCAAGTATGAGCTTTGGAGCAGACATCAGCCAAGGTGACAGCCCCTCAACTGATTCTGCAGTCAGTTATGCTTATAACAATGGAGTCACTTTATTAGCAGCGACAGCAAATGACGATTATTCACACATACACTATCCTGCAGCTCATGAGTATGTCATTGCCATTGGAGCGGCTTCTCCGTGTGCAGAACGAAAAGATGCTTCTTCATGCGATGGTGAATATTGGTGGGGTTCTAATTATGGAGTGGATACTCAAGATGCTCGTGATGCAGTTGATGTTATTGCACCAACAATTTTACCTGCAACAGATGTGACAGGAAGTGACGGATATTCAACCGGACAATATATAACTGATTTTAACGGAACTTCTTGTGCAACTCCTTATGCTGCTGGTGTTGCCGCTTTAGTAAAATCTAAGAATCCCTTATTAACTCCTGACCAGATTAGAACAGTTTTAAGATCAACTGCTACTGATATCATTGATGAAGGTCCCGCTGGATGGGATAGATACACTGGATACGGAATGGTTAATGCCGATGCTGCAGTTGGTTCAGTTTCCGGTTCAGGTTTTCCGCTTTGCAACATCACGAATCCAAGCAATGGAGAATCAATCGAAGTTGGAACAATAGTAACGATCACAGTTGATGCTTCAGATCCTTCTCGTTCTGTTTCCAATGTCAAAATATATATAGATGATATTTTGAAAACAACTGATTATTCATCTCCCTATGAATATGTTTGGGATACAACCAGCGAAACCATCGATACCCACGAAATAAAAGCAACTGCAACAGATAATGAATTAAATGAGACAGATGATATCATAACAGTCAGTGTTGCTTATCCGTCTTATGATATTTTTACCGACGATTTTGAAACCGATCTTGGTTGGAGTATAGTTGGAGAATTCGAAAGAGGAGCACCCGGTGGACTTGGTGGAAATTATGGGAATGCAGATCCTACTTCTGCTCATGGTGGATCCAATGTTCTCGGTGTTGATTTGACAGGATTAGGTGATTATGATGGTGATTATGAGATCAATCTGGCAGATAGAGCTTACACAGCAACTTCTCCAATTATCAATTGTACCGGTTATACAAATGTTCAGCTCGAGTTCTGGCGCTGGCTGAATGTTGAATCTCCTTCTTATGACCACGCCTACCTTGATGTTTATGATGGTTCGAGTTGGCAGCAGATCTGGACAAATTCTGCCGTCATGGAGGAGAGTTCATGGGGACAGCAATCTTATGATGTTTCTTCTTATGCTGACGGAAATAGCAATTTCAGGATCAGGTTCAGTATTGGAGAAACCGACGGTTCCTGGCAATACAGCGGATGGAATATCGATGATTTAGTTCTTACCGGTGAAGGCGGACCTTCTGCTTCAATTACTGTAACTTCACCGAACGGTGGAGAAAACTGGGAACTCGATTCAACTCATAACATCACCTGGACAAGTTCCAATACGAGCGGAAATGTGAAGATAGAACTTTATGATAATGGAAGTTTTTATAACACCATAATCAGCAGTACAACCGATGAT
>DRBZ01000044.1 GCA_011043895.1 Candidatus Cloacimonadota bacterium | reverse complement strand
TTTCTACATTAATCAGTATCATTATTATTTTATAGATTGTGAGATCAAAGATTTTACAAATAATAAAATATTGATCAAGTGTCATTATCTGAAATTACAATCTATTGCAGTTGTAAATGAGATCAAAGCTGTCACCTATCATGATTGTAGTATAAAAAAAAAGAAGATTGATGATGCAATCATGTTCGTGGCAAAAGTAACGTTTGATATCTGATGTTTTTGACAATTTTCATCAGCAGAATATTTTATAAATAAAAAAGAGGTCATTATGTTTTTCGATTCAACTTTTCTACTGCTCATTCCTGTTTTACTACTTGCGTTTTATGCGCAGGGAAAAGTGACAGGAAATTATAAGAAATACAGTAAAGTAAGAAATTCATCAAATATTAGTGGAGCTGAAGTAGCACAACGAATTCTTCAATCTAACGGCATCCTTGATGTAAAAATTCAAGAAGTAGAAGGGCAACTAACCGATCATTATAATCCCAAAAAACATGAACTTAACCTTTCATCAGATGTATATCATGGCAATTCGGTTGCAGCCATAAGTATCGCAGCT
Organism: Candidatus Cloacimonadota bacterium; assembly: GCA_011043895.1. Lineage (GTDB taxonomy): Bacteria > Cloacimonadota > Cloacimonadia > JGIOTU-2 > JGIOTU-2 > Celaenobacter. The sequence goes on along the minus strand of DRBZ01000044.1, from coordinate 2,214 downwards.
CATGAAGCAGGACATGCTCTTCAGCACGCATCGAATTATGCACCACTCGGAATCAGAAGTAGCATCTTTCCTGTTGCGAATTTTGGTTCTATGCTTGCCTTTCCGATGTTTATTGTCGGGCTACTTTTAAGAACTCCATTGCTCATGGATATCGGTATCGTCCTCTTTGCTGCTGCGCTGCTATTCCATGTGGTAACATTGCCTGTTGAATTCAATGCGTCAAAACGTGCACTGAACTATCTTTCTAATCATGTTGTTGCTAATGATACTGAAATGATCGGTGCAAGAAAAGTGCTCAATGCTGCTGCGCTGACATATGTTGCTTCCACCTTGATGGCACTCATGCAATTCTTGAGGTTGATCATTCTGCGTGGTTCACGAGATTGATGATTTGATGAAAATTAATAAAAAATTATTTATTATTGTATTTCTATTATTACCGATTTCTCTCTCCTTATTTGCCGAACAGCTTACTTTTCTATGTTCGAATTTTTCCCCAAAGGATGAAGTGTATGCACGAAGTCAGTCGATTGTTGATAGTTTTTTTCAGAAATATCATAATTTTTTCCATATCACTCCATTCCCAACGCAGCAACAAGATCATCATGAATTATGTTTTTTCAATCCAGATATTTTCAATGCAGATTCTATATCTTTCCACCAAAAGGTGATTGCTTCCAACATTCAAGCTGAAGATTCACTTTTTTATAATCTTATTCCATATAAGCCAGTCCTGATTGATTCGATTTCCATCATTTTCATAAGCATTACAACACCTGATTTCCCTGTCTTGTATAAGAAATATTCAAAAGATATTTTCATAGAACCAGCGATCTTTGAGCAGACTAAGATTCTTTGTGATGTCTTCAAGCGTTTTGGATTTGATCACATTATTGCGATAAACTATCTTGGAGATTATTTAAGTAAGGAGCTACTATTGAAGGTTTCAGATCTCGATCTTGTGATCGATTATTTTTCACTTGATAATACTCATCATTACATGCAGGAGATATCCCACCCCAAACTCATCAACTGGGATAGAAGGAAGGAACATTTTCTTTTAATCAAGGTTACTTCAGAGAAGGATGAACTATTTATCAAAGAGGTTGTTGAAATGGAGTAGTCATGATCTCATGATAAAGAGTTACATCCGCAACATAAGACTTTTTCCCGTAATGCAAAACTCTTCCTGGTAGGGAACTTCTGTCTGAGTATCGGTGTGAATATCTTCTGGCTGCTGTACAATCTTTATCTTAAAGAAATGGGTTTTCAGGAAGGATATGACCGGGAAAGTGAGTATCATCTAAATTCTTTATCGTTTTAGTTACCTTTGTAATTCAGTACACTAACATCCATAATTTATTATAATACATTCTTTTGAGGATTATGTAAAAAGAATACATAAAGAATTGACATATATTATACATCTTTCACTAATCTATGCAAAGGAAAAAATATGACGGCAAATAAATATTAATTGGAAGAATGTATTGGGAGGACATACCCCTCCCCCGAATATTGCGAAACTAACGACTATTATGCATGTTAGATTAATCCTCATAATTCAAACATCAGTTGTAACCCAACAAAAATGTTATCACAATATTAATACACATCCCCCAAAATGAAGAACCTAATTATTGTAGCACTGTTGATACCGATGATACCGTCAACAGGAATTGCAGAAGTGGTCATTATTCCAGACGATTATACAGCGATACAGCAAGTCCAGCTGATACGATCGAAGTAAAATATGATACATATAATGAGTCCCCCAAAATCAATAAAGATATCCTGATAACAAAATATGGTTCGTAAAAGCCGATCATAACAAATCCTGTTGGAGCAACAATAACCATCGAAAATGCAAATGCAGTCGTATCTGGTTTTGATATCCAAACCTCACATCTATACGGAACGGGAATACTTATATTTAACACTGAATCATCGAAAATTGAGGACTGCACACTATCGAAGTTATTTACAGGAATATGTGCTATAGAATCCTCAGTGAATATAGAAAGGTGCATACTATTTGATAACGATATTGGGATATATTTTTCAGGTGACGGAGTAGTTTCACAAGTTATGAAGGGAGTGTAAAAAATATTGTGTAATCTTCTGAGATAATAAGAAAGTGAAAAAAAATAATCTTGGAGGATACATGCTAAGTAATGAAGTACTTGAAAAAATTATTAAGGAAAGAGAAGTCAA
>DRBZ01000070.1 GCA_011043895.1 Candidatus Cloacimonadota bacterium | reverse complement strand
GTTTTCTGGGAATATGGGCTCCGATTCCTATGAATATGTGATCGAATCCACCATCGATAAAATCTTTCACAAAAAATCTATTCTTATAATTGAATTGAAATGTGATCCCCATTTGTTTCAGGAAATATATATCTTTTTGTATTACCTCATCCGGTATCCTGAAACCAGGAATGATATTACGAACCGTGCCGCCTGCGTGTGTTTCTTTCTCAAAAACTGTTACATCAAATCCATATTTCCTTAAAAAAAATGCAGCAGCAAGTCCAGCAGGTCCCGCACCAAGTATTGCTATTCTTTTTTTCGAGTTCCGAGTTTCCAGTTTCAAGTTTCGAACTTTGCCTTTTTCAGCAGCAATCTTCTTCAGTTCACGAATTGAGACCGTCTGCTCATAGTTCCAGCGAGCACACTTCGTCTGGCATTGATGGTCGCAAATGTATCCTGTAATATTCGGGAGCGGATTTTTTGCATATATGATTGTCAGCGCATCATCAAAGCGCTCTTCTTCGATCGCACGTACGTATTCCGGCACATCCTGATGGATTGGGCAGCGTTCTTTGCACGGCGCAATAAAGCAGTCAAATAGCGGTAAGTCTTTCTCGATTTTCAGGTCTGATGACGGAAATTCTTTTCGTGCAAACTGCGGATCGGTGAGAGCATTCTTTGCTAATTCCTGCAATCTATGAACATCGATAGTATCTTTATTTTCGACACGATTTTCTTCAATGATTTCAGCCAGTTGTTTTAGACGCACATATCCGCCAGGTTTTAACAGATCGGTGGCAAAAGTAATCGGCTTTATTCCTGTTTTCAGGATATCTTTGATGTTCCAGTACGATGCACCGCCTGAATATGAGATCGGGAGTGTGCCGTCAAATGCAGATGCAATTTCAGAAGCAAGAGTGATGGTGATCGGGTAAAGTGCTCGTCCTGACATATATTTCTCATCACCCGGCAATTGGGTATCTTTGTTCGTTACTGCCAACGTATTTGAGAGCTTTACGCCGAATTTTTTCCTCTTGCTTTGAGCGATTTTCATGAGCCGTTTCAGCATTGGCTTAGCGGCTTCAAACTGCAGGTCTTTTTCAAAAGAATCCCTGTTAAGAACAATGTGGGAAAATTCCTGACCGTTCAAAATATCTCTTACTCGGTCATATCCCAGCAATGTCGGATTCAGTTTTACAAATGTATGAAGTTCTTTTTCATTGATCAGGTATTCACAGATCGACTCGATCTCTTCGGGCGGACAACCATGCATGGTTGAGAGAGTTATTGAATCAGAGATCGATGGGGATATCTCTTGTAAAACTTTGTTAATACTGTCAGAATATTGAGGAATGCTAACGATAAATTTTTTGAGAACTTCTCTATATTTATTATATAAAGGATTCGGTTCAGCATTTTTCAAGTGCTCAATAATATCATCGATTTTTTTGGTTTTTATCCCTGCAAGGTCATAGCCCACACTCATATTAAAAAGAAATCCCGGCTTCTCATTTTTGGAAAGTCCAAATATCTCTTTTAACACATGAAGAATAAACCATGCCTTGAGATATTCGTCATACGCTTGCGGCACAGTCAGTTCTGTTGACCATTCCGTATTATATCCCTCATCAGGTGCATCGATGCATGGTTTTTCGATCTCCAGCTCATCAAGCTTTTGCACTGTTTTCAGCTCGAAGAAACGACCTCCGCAAAGATAGGACACGATAATATTCTGCGCCAGCTGAGTATGTGGTCCTGCAGCCGGCCCGATGGGTTCCTCTATAGAAGAGTTAAACACATTGTATGAACTATCATTTTTTTTATGATAAAATTGCAGTTCATGAATGCCAAAAATCGTGTTGTTCTGATCGTATTCTGTAAATATCCATTCGAGCAATCTTTCGAATGAAAGGGGTATCATTTTATCTGTCATAATATTCTTTCTTTTTACGGATTCATCTCATCAACCGTTGCCTGTATCGCCTCTATGATCTGCACATACCCGGTACACCGGCAAAGATTTCCGGAAATTGCGATGCGGATCTCCTCTTCAGTAGGATTGGGATTTTCCATGAGCAGCGCTGTAGCGCTCATGATCATACCCGGAGTGCAGAAACCGCATTGTATCGCACCATATTTAATAAAATTTTTCTGGAGCGGAGAAAGCTCACCATCTTTTTCAATACCTTCGATGGTGATGACCTCTTTTCCTTCCACTTGTCCAACCAGCATAATGCAAGAGCAGACTGCTTTTTTATCAACAATAACTGTGCAGGCGCCGCATTCGCCAATGCCGCATCCCTCTTTTGTTCCGGTAAGCCCAAAATCTTCCCTGATTACATCAAGAAGTCTTTTTGTAGGGTCAACTTCTATCGAAACATATTGATTATTCAGAGTAAAAGAAATATTTTTCATGAAAATTAAATCAACTCAGGAGCCATACTCCCGAGTTGATTCAAATGATATTGCTATTTACATCATCACAATAATGCGTTGATCTTTTCTTCAAGTGTCTTTTTGGGGACTACACCCACGATCTGGTCCATCACTTCTCCATCTTTAAAGAACAGGATACTCGGGATGCTTGTAATACTATATTGTGCAGCAAGACTCGGCTCAGATTGTACATCACATTTTGTGATGGTCACCTTCTCTGAATCCATTTCTTTTGCAAGTTCTTCTACAAATGGAGCGATCATCTTGCACGGCATACACCATTCGGCCCAAAAATCCACCAGTATTACTTTTCCTGAATTAATTACTTCATTGTAATTCTGTTGTGTTAACGCTAACGCCATTCGATACTCCTTTTTAATTATATTTACATATTATGTTCAGTTAAATATT
>DRBZ01000029.1 GCA_011043895.1 Candidatus Cloacimonadota bacterium | reverse complement strand
TGACTTCTCTTTCCCTAATAATTTTTTCAAGTACTTCATTACTTAGCATGTATCCTCCAAGATTATTTTTTTTCACTTTCTTATTATCTCAGAAGATTACACAATATTTTTTACACTCCCCATTTTTCATTCAACTCATCTATGATTGAGGTAAGTCTTCGATTACGGCTTCTAAAATATGATTCTGTAAATAGATTGAGCTGGTATCGATCCTGAGGTACTATCCCAGAAAGCATCACACCTGCTTTTTTGTAGCGGTATCCTTTTCTATAGATCTTCTTGAGATTCTCATGGGCATGCCTGATAAATTCGATGGTGCTATCAGTTGCTTCTGGTAATTCATACATATAAGCATTTGAGTATTGTGGTTCCATTGGCTTGAAACGGTTCGTAGCCAGAAAAACCTGTACGAAAGATGCAAGGCAGTTCTGTTTTCTCAGTTTCTCTGCTGCAATTGTAACGTATGTTGCCACTGCTTCTTCCATTTCAGCAAGTGTCTCGACAGGTCTTCCAAAAGAGCGAGAGCTTACGATTTCCTTGTTGTGAGGAGTTATCTCCTCCAGCTTAATTGAAGGGGTACCACGCAGTTCCCGAACTGTGGTCAGACCCATGACTGTCATGTGTTTTTTTACCCATTTATCTGGGGCATATTTTAGATCATATGCAGTTAAACAATTATTCCTTTTAAGAAATTTTTCATACTGCCATCCCACACCCCAAATATCTGACACATCGACTTTTTTTAACAGTTCATCAATTTCATGTTCTTTATACGATGAGATGTCCAGTACACCTTTGTATTCCCTGTTTTTCTTTGCAAACCTATTTGCTACTTTCGCTAGGGTTTTTGTTTCAGCTATACCTATTGTTATAGGAATCCCCGTCCAATTTTTGATCGTATTACTGATCTTTCGTCCATAAGCATGCAGGTTTCTATCTGCAAATCCTGTTAATCCAAGAAAAGCTTCGTCAATGGAATAGATCTCAAGGTCGGGACTGAACTGCTCAAGCACTTGCATCACACGATGTGACATGTCACCGTAAAGAGAGTAGTTGGATGAGAAAACGTAAATATTGTGTTTTTTGATAAGCGGTTCAGCTTCAAATACTGGTTTTCCAAAAGGCATACCCAGCTTCTTTGCTTCGTTTGAACGTGCAACCACGCAACCGTCATTATTTGAGAGCACAATGATTGGTTTGCCATAAAGATCGGGGCGAAATACTCGCTCGCAAGAAGCATAGAAATTATTACAATCGACTAATGCAACAATATTCTTCATAATTTAATAGCACGCAGATCCACACTGATTTTGCATATCCTCGCTGATAAATTAAACAGTAAAATAGCATTATTCATTTTAATTCTTATCTGTGTTCATCAGTATAATCTGCGTCAATCTGTGTTCCATTTATTTAAGCTGCTTTGTGTATGATGTAGGTTACCACACCCCAGATGTGGAAATCCATGTCAGGAGTGATCTCGATCGGTTCGAAGTTCTTATTACCAGATTGCAAATAGAGTTTATTTCCGGAATGCTGAATTCGTTTTACAGTAAGTTCACCATTCACCGCTGCGATGACAATTCTGTACTTCTCGGGCTGTAATGCTCTATCCACAATGAAAATATCTCCAGAATTAATACCTGCATCAACCATTGAATCACCTTCAACTTTGACGAAAAAAGTTGCTGCAGGATGCTTCACAAGGAGTTTGTTCAGATCAAGCGTCGCTTCTATGTAATCACTGGCCGGAGAGGGGAATCCAGCTTTGATCTCTGATTTATAGATTGGAAGTTCAAGTTCGATACATTCTTCATAACTCAATATCTGCCCGATACCTTTGCTTTTTTTTAAAGGCTGAATGCTTTCTTCTTTATCCTTCATATTTACACGCTCTCGGCCCAAATAATTTTGTACCTATTCTGATGATGTTTGCTCCCTCTTCAATGGCAACTTCATAGGAATTACTCATGCCCATTGAGAGATATTTCATCTCAATATTGGGAATGTGTTCTTTTTTTAATGCTTGAAAGATCTTGCGTGTTTCAACAAAGTAGGGTCGCGCATCTTCGGGATCACCAGTAAAAGGTCCCATGGTCATTAAACCTTGCACAGAAATATTGGGAAATACAGCTATCTCTTTCACAAGCGTAATAACATCCTCTGGCATGACACCATTTTTCTGCGCTTCACGTCCGCTGTTCACTTCGATAAGTATCGGCATTATCTTATCATTGAACTTTGCATATTTATCGATCCTTTGGGCAATTTTCGTCGAATCTACTGTCTCGATCATATCGGTGATTGGTACAATTTGCTTGACCTTATTGCTTTGTAAATGACCGATAAAATGCCATTGTGCCTTCTTTCCAATGAACTCGTACACTTTCTCAGCTTCCTGTACATAGTTCTCGCCGATTTTTGAAATGCCTGCTTCGATTGCTTCAAGGATTTCGTCAGCCGTTCGAGTCTTTGCTGCTGCAACTACTTCGACACCATCTGGAATTTCTTTAAGTATCCGTTTTACATTCTCGCTAATAAAACTCATTATATCCTTTCGATTTAAACATTATAAATGACATTCATCTTAATAAATCTTCCTTTGTCAACTCCTATTTCATTGCCGCATGAGCAGAGTACTTTATCATCTTGGTAAACTGCATTGTCCTCAATAATTCGTGATTTGTAGCATCGCAATATGTGTCCTCGTCCCACCTTTTTATATTTGAAAATCTTCTGTTTGCATGCATCACAGCGAATGATAATGTTGCGAGATCGGTCAGCCATGATCGTTAAAAGAGATTTTCCTGCAGTTCCTGTTTCTCAGATTTTTTGGGGCTGTATTCGGTTTTGAT
>DRBZ01000009.1 GCA_011043895.1 Candidatus Cloacimonadota bacterium | reverse complement strand
TATTGACCTTCTAGGAAGAATTCCCTTTGATGTGCAAGTCGTGCAATCCGGCGACACAGGTAAACCTTTTATTGGAGAGAATGCAAACACTGAGGCAGGAAAGAGATTCAACGAAGTTGCAGATAACATAATAGAGAAGCTGTGAATAAAAATAATCAAAAAGGTATAGCATATCGGAAATAAAATTTGACAAATATTATAAAGAATTTTAAAAAATTTACTATTCTCGCTGCGTATATTATTTTTCATCTTGGGTTTTATCGCTAAACTTTTGTGAGTAGAATCGAATTTTTCAATATTAGTAGATTTTAGTAGATTTTATTAACAAACTATGGAGGTAAGATGAAAAGAATCAATGTAATATTGGTTGGATTATTGGTTGTTTTGTTGTGCACATGCTCAGAATCAACAGGTCCGGGTAACGATATGAAAGATTCTGATGAGCGAGCTGGGCTGGTACAGAACGAATTGATCGAAGCGAACATCATGTTTGCCCTGGATGTTTTTAAGAAAACCATCGAACATGAACCAAATAATAACATTTCGATTTCACCTATAAGTCTTGCGATAGCGCTATCTATGACCTATAATGGCGCTCAGGAAGAAACTGCCGAACAGATGGCTCAGACCCTGCACTATCAAGACATATGTATCGACGTGCTCAACAAGCAATATTCACACTTAATACAGAGTTTGCAGACTGCTGATACCGCAATTCAGCTCAATCTGGCAAATTCAATATGGATAAGAAATTCTTTCCCTGTCCTCACAGACTTTATTGATACTATTGAAAATAACTATTTTGCAGAAATTATAAGCGCTCCATTTGATCAAACAACCGTTACGGACATCAATGACTGGATCGAAGATAAAACCAACGGCAAGATCACTGAAATGATACAAAATATTTCATACTATGAACAAATGTTTTTAATAAACGCTCTCTATTTCAAAGGAAATTGGAAATATACCTTCGATCCGGAAGAAACAGAAAACGAACATTTTTATATGACCGGAGATTCGATAATAACCGTTCAGATGATGAAAAGCTCCGGCAAGGATTACACCTATCTTTTCGATGACCACTTCAGCTTATGCAGAATGCCCTATGGGAGAGATGTATTGGCAATGTATATCCTTCTTCCTAACTATAATTATACGATAGAAGAAATCCTCGACGAATTTGATACCAATGCATGGCTAATGTGGAAAAATTCATTAGCCACACTTCCCGATGAAGATGAATACGAATATTTTGAATTCCATTTACCCAAATTCAAAATTGAGTATGAAAAAAAATTTAACGACATACTTGCAGACCTCGGAATGCAAATTCCTTTCACTGTTGCAGCTAATTTCGGCAAAATGACACCAGAAATTTTGTGGATAAACTATGTAAAACAAAAAACCTTTATAGAGGTCAACGAAGAGGGAACCGAAGCTGCTGCTGCGACTGTCGTTTCTATGGCAAGTGGCATATCTCCATCATTTATTGTTGATCGACCATTTATCTATGTGCTATGTGACGACCGAACCGACACAATACTCTTTATGGGTAAGGTTATAAATCCTCAGTATGAATAGATGACCAATTTTTTATGAAAGGAACACAATGACAATTGCAATCATCGTTTTAGCTGTAGTTATTATCGCTGTTGTACTTTATTTTCTTTTGCGTAAACCTGATCGTATGACACAGGAAGAACTGGAAGAGCTCTGCGAGGATATGACAAAGGAATGTCCGAAGATCGTTGCCGATAATGTGCGGCTTGATCGTGTACGTGCCGGGCAGGATAAAAATATGAGGTATATCTACACCATGCTAAAAGTCGACCAGAATGCGCTCAATGAAGAAAATCTGAACAACATGAAAGCACAACTGCGCACCCATTACAAAACAGCAAAGGATTTTGCATTATTCAGAAAAAATCATGTTGCAGTGACCTTTGTGTATCATGATGCAGAAGGAAAAGAGCTGTTGAGCGTAGAGTGTAAATAAGCCAGATCTTAATTCAATTATATGAAGGTGATAATGAAAATTGTCGCCTTTTTTTTCGAACATTGCATTTTTTGTAAGAATTTTCATACTTTATTTGACAATCAGATTGGTCGGCATAAGTTTTGAACATAAGTTCATAACAAGGAAGTTGAAATGCCAAGACCACGAAAGATCAGGCGCGTAAGTAAGCCGCCAATATGCAGCAGGTTCAAACCTGTGGGTATCCCTGCACGTTTGCTGCAGGTAGTCGATCTTTCTGTGGATGAATACGAGGCACTCCGGCTTGCAGATTATGAAAGACTGGAGCATAAAGACGCTGCAGAAAGAATGGGGATTTCCCGACCAACCTTCACGAGACTTATCGATCAGGCACGCAAAAAGATCGCGTCCGGCATCATTGAAGGGAAAGAGATATCCATCGGCGGCGGTGACTTCCAATTCATGCATCACATGGTACGCTGCAGAAGCTGCGGCACTCTGTCCAACTACTCACAACAGGTTCCAATAAAATGTCCCGAATGCGATGAAGATGACCTTGAAAATCTAAATATGTATTACCAGGGCGGAAGAGGTCGCGGACGCGACAGGTGGGGTCGAGGCAAATGAAATCTATTAAAACCACGAAAGTCTCGAAAGGGCACAAAACAAATATTAATCATTCATATAGAAAAATATTTAATTTAATTGAATCTAATTGGATTGTTTCGAAAATTTTTTTTATTTTAATTTTCGTGATTTTTGTGGTTAATAAAACATATAAGGAGGCATACAATGCCAAGAGGAGACAGAACAGGTCCTAACGGAATGGGACCAATGACAGGAAGAGCTGCCGGATTTTGTGCGGGTTATGATAGACCC
>DRBZ01000092.1 GCA_011043895.1 Candidatus Cloacimonadota bacterium | reverse complement strand
TTCTTCCAGATCGGTAGTTTCTGGTAAGGCGATGGTTTGAAGCAAATCTCGGGGTTGGAGTTTATCCACCTCCTCAGCATCAATATTGAGATCTTCAATCGCTTGTTTAATTTTGCCTGCTTCCACAGCACCCCGAAAAATGGTCAGTAACGAATGCTGCCAATCTTCAGTAATTACCTTGTAGGTATCTATTCCTTGTTTCAAAAATTCGAGAACCTGGTCAATACACTCTTTGCTTTCATTTTTAAAAATAATACCAGGTACATGTTTTTCCACGGCTTCATCGAGTTGAACGATCTTCTGCAAGTCCTCTGCCATTTTGCGAAAAGCAGATTCGTCAATTAAATCGTTTGTGTCGGGCAAGTCATACGATAAATCGTCAAAGTATTCAAACAAACGCTTTCGTAATGATTTAAGTTCTTCAACACCTGCATCATTCAGAGGTGGGTCTACCACTATACGCACGATCTCCTTTTCGCTGGATTTTTCGACCTTGATTTCATAATGCGGGATATCTGTAAGCCATGTGTGTTTTTCCTCTTCCTTCTTTACCTTTTCAACAATGTCAACAGGAAGCAGAGGTTGCTCATCTTCTCCATATACTATGTGCCTGAACTGCGCCGAAGATAATCTCTGTATTCTTCTCTCGGTACTCACAAGATCCTCGCGAAGATGATCGAGTCTATCTTCAAATTCGTTTATTTCTTTTTTGAGTATGGTAGGTTGCGATTGAGTGACGATTTCAGTGATACTGGTGACCGCTCTTTCAAGTTTTTCCCGATTGTCACGAACATTGCTGAGAACACTCATACAAAGCGGCTGCAGGTCTTTGGGCACCATGTCATGAAGTACAGCAAGAGCCTGATCCTTTTGGCTGGTGACCAATACACGCTTGCCTTCAGCCATAAAATGGCAAATCAGGTTAGCTATGCTGTGACTCTTTCCTGTTCCGGGCGGTCCCCACACGATAACCCCATCAGATCGATCAATGCGGTCGAGAATTTGAATTTGTTCCTGATTGGCAGGCAGTGGAAATAAAATTTGTCTATCTAAAATAGCATCCCATTCATCAAACGACTTCTGTTTATCCCACTTCACAGAATTCTCATCTGGATCTCGCAAAACCGATGAAAACCCTTCTGGTAATATAATCTCTTCTTTTTTGAGTTTCTCCCTAAATCTCTCTATGTCACGGATAATAGCGTCTTGCTGGCGTTTTCGCAGGAAAAGCACCCAACAATCGGCAATACGCAGTTTACTATCTGGGATCAGATCATGGGCATCCAAAGGTTCAATAACTTCTCCATCGGGGGTTAATCTGCCTGCTATTTCCTTAAGAAGTGGATAACAGAAATCAAGAGGATAAGGAGTGTCATTCGGTGCGGTTTCGTCCACCACTTCAAGAATATCTGTGAATTGTTTTCTAACATCAGATAAGTCTGGCAGTCCTGTATCTTTCAGTGGATCCAATTCCAGTTTAGGCTTTGTATCATCCTCAGGAAATATGTGGATTACTCCTTCACTTGCACGGTGCTCAGCAACCATACGCTGGGTTATCAGTGGGTATTTAATCGTGTATTCGCCGTATTTACAGAGAAGAAGACCATGCCCCCATATTAGCTCAAGTTGTTCATCATACTTCAACTGTTCATTGATCTTGAATAACTTATCAAAGAAAACCTGTATCCTTTTCTTAATTCTGGCTTCTTTTGCCCATTTCTCCCATTGCTCAAGATATTCACTAAATGCGTCTTGACAAGACTCGTCATCACAAAAACCGACTGTATGATTGCCATTTTCATCTTTAACCTGTTGCTCAATTATTTGAGGTTCTCTATCAGGATCAGAGAAGACCGTAACCCAATGTTGTATATCTTTGGGAAGTTTGGGAGGCTCAGGTATATTCTGGCGGTGAACCGAGAGCCAGATCAAATTATCTTCTGATGTTGTATACAAAGAGATATCATCAGAATCAGGCAGTTCATGCTGGAAAAGCAGAAAATCATCTTGATGTTCATCAACTGTTCGGATGGTCTTCAAACCAAGTTTAATTATTTCCTGAAGGTAATCAAAAAGAGATTCTGCCCTAGTTTGTAACTGCTGGTTCATCAGTTAAAGCCTCTTCATTTTCTATGAAATATATTATGTTTCCAGTTCTTTCTCATCTGAAAGTTTATTCTAAAAATGACGGACCCGTCATCACCAGAAAATTGGAAATATGCTGGACATTTTCCGCTTCTTCCTCCTCAATCATTTTCTTTATTGCATCTTCCATTTTTGTACCAAGATTTTCTTCGGTATAACCAGGCGTATCTAAATTCCGAATATTAAATGCCAATGATTGTCCTTCTGGTCGAATCGGAATTATTTTCTTATTAAATGCCGTCATTAATCCATATTCGTAATACACATTAGCATTTGGCTTTTCTGCGACCTCCTTCAGAATAACAATGCAAAATTGGGATTCGATTATTTTGGAGCATATTTTTTCACAAAATATATCTTTTTGGGGTTCCTGTTTTTCAACTGCAATATATGGCTCAATACCTGCGGCATCCAACTTCTGCTTGATGATTTCTAATTCCAAAGCCACTTCACAACTATCTGGACTAGCAATAAAGCACGTACTCGATTCCCCAAAAATAGATTCGCATTTTTTACCTCTCACTATGCACTCTTGATTCTCTCTTTTTGTTTTTGGCATTTCTCATTTCTCCTGCTCACCGTGGTACTATCAGATAACTCTCACCTCCGCAATACTTCAATACTTCCATTACTCACGGCAGCAGACACCCGCTGCGCACCTTCCAGTTATCCATAATCACAGTCGGCGACACCCTCTGCACGCCCGCAATCTTTCTGACCTTCTCTCTGATGAACTCGCCCAGTTCCCTTCCATC
>DRBZ01000053.1 GCA_011043895.1 Candidatus Cloacimonadota bacterium | reverse complement strand
ATTCCCGTTTTCATCATACAGCTCGATAGACTCAGTATGCCCGCCTGTTCCCGCACATGGGTAAGTGTAAAGTTTGTTCACAGTAATCGTTCGATTTGGCGTGATTGTTCCAGTATGCGTGCCTGCTATTGAGGGATATGGATTTGATGGTGCGCCGGTGTCAAAAATATTTTCTTCTGTCGGTGTAACAGCTATTGTCTCGTTCACGTCAGGGCTCTTTTCCTCGTCTGTTTCTCCATCTCCATCATAATCTATGCTCATCGTATAGTCTATAACACCAGGTTCTATCTCAACCGATGCTTTTGTGCTTGATGTCACTGGAATATTCTCAAATTTAGTGATTGTGATCTCATTTCCGACTGGTGAAAACCTTGTGAAGTTGAACGTGCCAGTATCGTATGCGTCTATATCCACTGAATAAGTAAGGTCTGCTGGCAGATAGAAGATCTTTGTTTCGTTTGTTATAATCATGTCAGCATCCGTGATTTCGTTTGTGCCGTTGTCTGCGATTATTCTGCCGTATTGGTCGGTGATGGTGGCGTTGACTGGACAATTGAATAATACAGTGGTATAACTCGTTGTTTCTAGTTGCTCTAATTTTTGCCAATTATACAAAGAGTCAAAGTTTGTGATGAAGTATTCGATAGCATGTTCCATTGCGTTACTCTCTTTCAATTTATCTGGGTTTTTGATTAAAATTGTAAAAACCCAGCCAGGAAAATTTTTAGTAATCTTGGGATAGCGTAGTATCTTAAACTTTTCGTTTTCTATAATTAACTCCCCTTTACTCCTATCTGCAAACAAAGTAAAATCAGTACCTATATATACATTTAAATTACTAACGCGGGCATATTTTTCAATAACGTCTAGGTCTGAACTAGGACCACGAGAGAAAACAGTTTTTAAAGCTTTACCATCGTTAATGATATAATTCCTTACACTATATCCAAAGGGAGATTCCTCAGGGCTATAAAAGTGGACAAGTGCATATATACAATGCTTATACTTATATTGATCAATCTTGTCGAAATTAACTGAAAATTTAATCTCCTTCCCCGTTTCTAGATCAACCTCTTTGGTAATGCTTTCAAACACAACACCGTCACCAACTTTTATAATATGCTTGCCCGGTGATATGCTTGTCATATCAACTCTAACTATTCCAAATCTATCAGTTTTTCTGTATAGTGAATTATCTATATAAACTGGTATATCTTTAAGAGGAATGACGTCATTAGCACAAGCTTTTATTATTGCATGTGGTGGGTAGATTACATTATCCCACTGCTGCTTTAGCGGTTCATATCTAAACTCAATCCTATTGTAACCTGGTTTGATAGCCTTTTCATATCGGTAATGGTGGTCTCCTTCCAGTCCTATGGACTGATTTATTAACGCGATTTTAGAAATATCAGCTTCTTTCCAGTCAACTTTGCCATTGTTTTCTGCTTTTTTAATCACATTTTCTATGATCTTTTGTCTTACCCATTCATCAGACGGTTGTGTTTGATCTGGTGGTAGGCTCAATGCTCCTTCGAAACTAGTCCTTCTAATAGGAACATGAATGTGATAAACAGTTCCATCAGGAGTAGTATGTTGTACCAATACCAAATCGCCTTGCATCCATGTATCATACAAATTAATTATATCTAAAAGGGTGGTCAGTGGTAGAAAGACACTTGAAATACTTTTTTCTATAACCTTCTCAATAATCTTTATTGCCGCTTCTGTTATGCCCTTCTTTAACAACCACTCTTCTACTTCTTTGGATGCCGGTCCTATTTGAAAGATGTTTGCATTTATTCCTTCATTCTCATTTGAATACTTGCTCACAAGGATAGGCACACGTTCAGTTATAAGGACTTCTGTCTTATAGTCACATTGTGGTTTATTGAATTTAATCCGGAATTCTACACTCTGATCATCTGAATATGGAGGAATTGGTTTAACCTCAATTATTCTTGAGTATGCGGTCTTTTTACCATCATCGCTAGCAACAGTTAAGTCTATATTTATTTTTCCAAGGTATCTGATCCAGTATTGTGCCACAATCCCTGTTTTTTCAACTGTTGGCCCAATTGGCTGATAAGCAATCTTCCAACTATAATCTTTACCAGGAATAGAGGAAGCATCTAGTGTAATCACATCTCCGAGAGCGACCTCATTTTCGACAATTGTAGTTTCATTTCGGATGATAAAAGATTTTTCACCTTCTATTTTCCTCACATAATACTTTTCATTGCCTGTTATATCAGCAGCCCATACCTCACGGTCTACCCATGGATCATATCGTTTACCTAACTCTTCTTCAAATTCTGCATAAACTTCAGCTTTATCACCTTTTTTAAGACGATCATAGTTATTTAACGGATCTGGATATGCACTCATATACACCATAACTCTTATATCATCACCTACAGGTATAGAACCTTCAAGCACTCTATCAACTTTAAAGTAATATGCACCGAAACCCATAGGCCAATTTTGACCTGTAAGTGTTCCAATGAACTTGATCTCTTTTGGCTCTTTTTCGACTTTTATTATTGTCGTTTTCGCATTATTTGTTTCATTACTCTCTGTTATCACATCATAACAATCAGCAACAGCCTTTATCGAATGGCTTCCACATTCAGCAGTCCACGAGAAGCTCGTAGTGGTAGTTGAACCCGCCGAGAGGCTGCTGACGTAATCTCTGGCATAATAAGAGCCATCTACGTAATAGCAAACGTAAAATCCACCAGCACTTACAGAACCTTGATTCTTTGTTTTTACGTTGATTGTGACTGTGTCACCCTGTTTTGGGTTTGATGGACTCCATGAGATGTCCTGGATTATTAAGTCAGGCTCTTCTATTTTCTTAACATAATGATCAGAACTGCTTTCATCCCAATCACTCAAGAATATTTGTTCATATGGCGAAATAACTGGTCCATCT
>DRBZ01000086.1 GCA_011043895.1 Candidatus Cloacimonadota bacterium | reverse complement strand
TAGGCGAAGAGGGTTACTATATTGATAAAAAGATCGGAACCGCTAGCTGGACAACCAAATACAGAACACTCAGTGCAAACACAACTTCTTTTTTGGATGATGTAAATCTATTTGAAGAGGTCTATTATAGGATCAAAGCTTTTGTGAGCACTACAACAACTAATTCGATAGAGAGCTCGATTGTTCCGACATTTTTAGCTCCCTCAAATCTCACATTGCAGTCACTCGATCAAAACAAGATCAAGATGACCTGGCGGGATAACAGTGAAGGCGAAGTCGGTTTCCATATTGATAAAAAGATCGGCGGCACGGACTGGATTATAAATTATGATACAGTAGATAGCAATACAACCTCTTATATTGATAACATCACTGAACCCTGCGGAACGTTTTATTATAGAGTAAATGCCTATTCGGGCACATTCACTTCTGCAAACAGCAATGAAGCCCAGATCAATATTCTCCTTGATTTAGTTGGTTCGGTAAATACACCGGGTATTGCTCAAGATATCACTACTTCCGGCTGGTATGCTTACCTACCAGACTATTATAATGGTTTGCACATAATCTATTTTGGCAATCCAGAACATCCTGAAATTTTGCACACAATGAATGACTTTGAGGACCGGGTTCTTTCTGCCGATGTGGAAGATAATTTCTTATATGTAACAAGCCACAGCGGCAGTACCACTCCTGGAGTTATCACTTCAGTTGATATTACAAATCCGCTTAATCCTCAAATATCAGGCAGCAGCTTGACATCTGGAATTCCTTATGATATAGAAGTGGTTGGAGATTTTGCCTACATCGCGGATGGAGATAACGGTTTGACGATTTTTTTTATATCAAATTCTACTCCCGATTTTATAACAAATGTTTCCACTGGAGGTCATGCTCAAAGTATTTATGTAGATGGCATCAATGCATATATTGCTCAAGGTTTGGATGGAATTGCAATTTTTGATATTTCAGACCCATACAATCCAACCTTGAGTTCCACCTATGTAACCACAGGCGCCAAGGATGTTTTTGTTCAAAATAATTACGCCTTTATTGCAAATAGTGAAGATGGCCTTCTCATTCTTGATGTTTCCAATACTGCATCTCCCACTTTTGCAGCAGAAGTAGTAACTGACGGTTTCGTCACCGGAGTTCACACAGATAACTCCTATGCATATATTTCCGATTCTGAAATTGGGTTGATTACAATTGATATTTCTTCAATTATAAATCCATTTATTCTTGGTTATTATGAAATGTTTACAGAACCTACTTCATTAACTCATTTTTGTAGTTATTCGCTGGTTATCGATAATGAGGGTATGAAGATAGTACAAGTTAGTCCGTAAAAATGTTTATCAAAAATTAATGCAGGAGGATGCAATGAAAAAATTAATATTGTTCGTTAGTATGACCTTCCTATTAACATCTTTGCTTACAGGTCAAACCCATATTCCAGCCGGTAATGTAAACGGCACCTGGAATGTAGCAGGAAGTCCATACATTGTCGATGGCGAGATTCAAATCATCGTAGGGGATCAACTTACAATTGATCCTGGAATATCGGTTGAATTCTCTGGACATTACAAGTTCATTATTAAAGGAAGATTGCTTGCAGAGGGTGCCCTTGGAAATAATATTACCTTCTCAGCTCAAACACCCGCCACAGGATGGCATGGATTACGCTTCATTGACACAAACACAAATGGACAGGACAGTTCAAAAATTGTGTATTGTGAAATTGAAGACGGAAAAGCAACTGGAACATCTCCCGATTATAGAGGTGGTGGAATCTATTGCTCTAATTCATCCGATATCCTAATCCGGAATTCAACGTTATCCAATAATTCTGCTATCAGCAATGGTGGAGCTATTTACCTTTCGGAATCTGATGTGGTCTTTAATAATGTGATAATTACAGACAATACAGCAAGCGGAGCTGGTGGTGGGATCTATCTTTATGATTCCGACCCAGTTCTTAATGAAGTGATCATTTCGAATAATACTGCAACCTACGATGGAGCTGGTATCAACTGCTTCAATTCGAATCCTACTATCACATGTTCCCAGATCTATGGCAATACAACCCAATGGAACGGAGCTGGAATTTCATGTTATAATAATTCTACTCCCGTAATTCAGAATTCCACATTCAGCAATAATCTTGCTTTCCAGAACGGATCGGCAATTGCAGTTCTCTATAATTCTGATGTCACACTTCTAAACTGTATTATTTGGAATAATGCCAACAACGGAATCTATGTTGAATCAGCCAGCTCATTAACAGCTACTTATTCAGACATAATGAACGGAACAGGGCAAAGTTACTTTGGAACCGGATGTATTGATGATGACCCTCTCTTTGCTGATCCTGTAAATGATGACTACCAAATAACGTGGGCTAATTTCCCTGTTCAGGATTCAACAAAATCTCCATGTATAAACACTGGTGATCCAGCTTCTCCTCTCGATCTGGATGGTACACGTGCTGATATGGGTGCGTTACCATTCCTTCAATCAGGTATAAGTGGAACAATTACACTTCAGGGAGGAACTGGAAATGTGCAGAATGTCGAAGTGAGCGCAGGAGGTATAACCCTTAATCCAAATGCTGCGGGAGAATATCTTATTAATCTGGCACCTGGCACTTATACTGTTACTGCTACATTAGATGGATATACGGCAGATCCTGTAACTGGGGTTCCTGTCAATCTCGGGCAAGTTACAACGGGTATTGATATTACTTTGAATGAAATTTTACCCGGCGAGATCGTTGGGCAGGTTGCTCTTGAAGGTCTTGGCAATGTGACTGAAGTTCAAATAACCGCAGGTGGAGAGAGTACAAATCCCTATCCTGTTTATGATCCCTATTCTGGTAATGTACTTTACTATGAATACCTTCTTGCGTTACCCGGTGGCGCTACTTATGATGTTACCGCAACAAAGGCAGGATATCAGGATTCCACAATTACTGATGTGGTTGTTGTATCGGGACAACAGACAACCGGTAACAATTTCCTCCTTCTGCTCATTAAATATGATGGTTGGATCTCGGGCACAATTACACTTAAAGGTGGTGCAGGTGTTGTCACTAACGTTGAAGTAACTTCAGATACAGTTA
>DRBZ01000054.1 GCA_011043895.1 Candidatus Cloacimonadota bacterium | reverse complement strand
TTTCTGTCCTTTCTCATTCAAGCTTTTAGGTCTAATCATATAATAATTTTTTTTTGAATTCAATTATTTGGTCGGTAAAACATTTGGTGTTTGTCAACGTGTCAAGTTTTTCTGAGAAAGAATTATAAATTTAAAAATTCACAGCATTCTTGGTTTGCATTTTTTGATATGGCACAAAACCAAGCTGAATTTTGCTCCTAAAATCTTTACTTAGCGAGCGTGAAAATTTCATTCTTTTCTTTAAATTATTACAGTCAATTATTCAAATAAATATTATTTTCATCAACTCTTCCAGGTATGAGTTCATACCAGTCCTGGTATTGAGCACCGCCACTTTCCGCCCAGTTTCGGAACACGAGATATGCCCATGTCAATTGAGAGTGCTCGATTGGATAATTCCATTGCTCAGGAATCAACACTGCCCAGGGAAGATTGTTCGATGTTTTATAATATCTATTCTCTTCAGGATCGGAATCGTCATCCTGCGTATGGAAAAGTGTCGGATCTGCAGAGGAAGTTGGAGGATAATCTGCAAAATGAACTTCTCTACCCCTATTTCCATTTACTGTCAAAAACGGATTGTATGGAGGTAAGTAGTCAAAATCAGCAGTTGATAATGGCTCAGATAAGACTATTATAAATGAAAGCTCAACCGGCTCCACATAGGTTTCTCCGGGCACTGTATTGACCCATGTTCCTGATGCACCAGAAGGTGGCTGCATAAGATCAAAGGCATCGGTGAATACACTTAATATTGCTTTAGTTGTTTCTGTTTCAAAATTTATGAAAGCATCTCCTCCATTGCCAAGGGAATCTACTTTGTCCGAAGTAAATGGAAACTCAATATAAAAACCGTTATGATAACCCGCTCCGATAGCTCGTAACGAAAGCTCTCCTTCGATCTCAACAAGCTCATTATCTGCATTCAAAATTTGATTCATATTATAATCAATAATCAGATCGTTGAAATCATAATCACCCTTTGATGGCCAGTTATCTTCATAGGCAATTGTGCCAGAAACACCTGCTGCCGGATAATATGTATTGAAAGCTTTTGTAGGGTCATTAGGATAATCGTCCGAATCATCATGCACTCCATCACCATCAGTATCAGGATTATTCAAGGAGTTATAAAGATCATTTATTTCCTGTGCAGTTAAGCAGTAATTATAGAGAGCGACTTCATCTAATACGCCGTCAAAATGGTTGATCGTATTTTGAGAACCAAGATACACATCAGATGTTGTTGACTGAATATTTCCTGTTGCAGATCCTGATTTAATGCACTGTCCATCAATGTAGATCTTCATTTCCGCACCATTATAAGTATTCGTAACAAAGTGCCAATTCGTATCCAGAATCCTATCTGACCAATCCATCGAAATCGACTGCCAGGCGGGCTTATACAGCGCAAAAGTTACTCTGCCCTGGTTGTTGATGCGAGACAGGTATTGTGTGTTCTTGAAAATAAGACATCCATCACTGCCGATTTCATCTAATTTAAACCAATAGGATAAAGTTATTTCATCTCCGGTTATGTTAAGGTCAGCACTATTAGGAACCACTACTTCTCCTGTAGTTCCATTAAATTGCAATGCGGTTTCGCTTATTCCAGAGACCCAATCTGCACCAACTATTGTTCCATCATTATCTCCTACGGCATCATATGCGATCGAGCCGCTTCCCTCATTAAAATGCCACTCAGCTGAATATTCAGTCACAGGTTTCGTAGTGTTGTAATAATCCAAAATTTCTACGACATCAAGAGTTCTGTCGTAAAGATACACCTCATCAATAATACCTTCGAAAAATTTCTGCCCCCCATTATCAGAACCAAAACTTATGTCCCGGCTGTTATTCTTCAACATTCCGGTAACGTTTTTACTGTTCTTGAGCTCTCCGTTCACATATAGTTTCAATTCGGAATTGTCATAGGTCATTGCCAGGTGATACCAGTTATAGAGATCTGGTCTTCCTTCGGTCCAATCTAACGAATGTTTGATATATCCGTCCAGCGTTATAGAGCATTTCCAACCTTTCCAGATGTCTTCGTAAATCCCATATCCGTCCCAATCTCCTTTTTGTGCGACCTTTGCGGTTTTAAAGGAGTATGGCTGCACCCATGCCATATAAGTGACGTTATAGTCCAGATCAAAAATTGGATCCTCAGGTACACTCACCCATGCATCAGAACCATTGAATTCCAATGCACCTCCAACTCTACCTGTTGTCCAGATGGCATCATGTATAGTTCCATCATTGTCACCTGCAGTATCATAGGCAATACTTCCGCTCCCAGTATCGAACTTCCATTCCCCGATCAAACCTGTTTTATTCAGAAGATAAGATTTCGGCAAATGCTTCAGTTTTTCAGTACCATTGAATATATAAATTATTTGATTACCAATAATATCGACAGTTTTTTTGCCGAGCAGGCATCTGACTGTAACTCTTTCTATTGTCGTCGGCAAAGAAATGTTTTTAGTAAACCTTCCTCCATAGGTTGTCATACCGCTTGTAATTAGCTCTTCATCAATTGCAAATGTATCTCTGTAAACCGAAACAGGCATTCCATTAATAGGATTTCCGGCTTCATCAATAAGAGTAACCTGAATTTCTACCTTTCGTGTAGTTTCATAATCAAACCATTCAGGTACATCGAGCTGATCCATATCGACTTTTTCAAAATTATCATCATGAAGCACTTCACATGCCACGATGCTAATGGCTAATAAAATAATCAATGCTAAATTCTTTTTCTTCATGGTTCCTCCAAAAGATTTCCCTTCGATATTGCCCACTGAAGTTATGTGAATTCATTAATTTTAATGGATTTTGTTGTCAAGAGTTTTGTGATATGAACAAGATCGGAATCTTGCTTTACGTAACTCAGCATTCAGAGGTTGAGTATTTCCGCTAAATCACGGATTTTGCACTCCATAGTTTTTCTTTTACAAATTACAGGGGTCTTGCGTTACAAAAACCCTTTCCCTCGTTATAATTATTTATCTATTTCCAATCCTTGACAAACCAAACAGGTCTTAAAATTTGTCGCTATATTCACATTAATTTCAGGAGGATTCTTAATGGAAATCCCTTTATTATGGATTGTTGCTCCCAGTGGTGCGATCGCTGCTCTTATCTTCGCTTTCATTCTTTATAGAAACGTGAAAAAAGAAGATCCC
>DRBZ01000069.1 GCA_011043895.1 Candidatus Cloacimonadota bacterium | reverse complement strand
GTGGTTTGAGCTATTTGTGATGTTGCCTGAATGTAATTTTCGATCTTGACCACTGCATCTTCTGGGTTAATAACACGGAAATACACCACAGCATTAACTTTGACAGGCACATTATCACGTGTGATGATATCCTGCGGTGGGACGTCCATGGTTACTGTACGAAGTTCGACCTTTACCATATTATCAATAAATGGAATGAGCAGAAAGATACCCGGACCCTTTGCACGAAGAAGTCTTCCCAAACGGAAAACGACTCCACGTTCATATTCGCGAACGACACGTATCGCTTTGAACAATATAATAAGCCCTAGAACAACTATTATTATAATTGTTTGCATGTAAACCTCCTGTTTTGAGCTTTAATGGATTTAGCTATGAGAGGGGATGTGTTGTCAATTTATTTGAGAAAATATATAGTTAATGAATATGAAACATGAAATTCGAAATTTGAAATTTGACTCGACTTCGTTTCGTTGTGACTGGCTTGAAACTTGAAATTTGAAATTGGGGAAGATTTGTAGTATTATCGTTATGTGGTTGTGTTAAAGTTTCAAACTCCACATCATTTCTATTTCATCAGGAAAATTTTTGTAGGCAAATCTGTTAATCCTGTCGAGCAGGCAGCCCTGCTTTTGGTAGAATTTACATGCTGGCACATTTATGTTTTGCGTTTCAATTTTGAGTTCAGTGCACTTTCTAGTTTTTGCCCACTTAATTGTGGATTCGAACAATTTTTTGCCAATCCCTTTTCTGCGGAAATCCGGGTGGACTCGTAAATCCCACAGAACTGTAATGTCGTCACGTCCTTCGAGTTTATGCACACCGTCAGTATTATAGGCAAGCACACAACCACCGATCCAGATTCGGTCATGCTCAGCAATAAGCATTCCCCAGTTAGAAATATCCCATTGCTTTGCCCAGCGTATTGGTTCTTCACCTTTTATGGCATCATAATCTTTAATCCATAGTTTGGGGACTGGTTTCTCAATAAGATTCACTGAAGTAGTTTCGTTTCCGCAGACCTCATACAAACTTCTTACTTCGAATCGGATCGGTATCTTGCTGTATTCAGTAAGCAAATGTAACGCTTTTTCTTCAATGATGAAATTCATGTTATGTTGTTTTGCTTATCAATTTTTTTGCATGTCTTTTAAACATAAAGCCAATTGCAAGACCATATCCCAGGAATCCGCCGAGTGTGTAGACCAGCCAGAATATTTTGTCCTGCCAGTTGATAGTATCGAGATCATACACAAGTGGATGTGAAAAATTCCACAGACTGATCACCAACCAGAGCATGAACGCATACTTCAAACCGCCACAGATGCTTTCAATTCGTTTCGATAAGGGCAGCGTTTCATACAGAAAGATAAAGAACACGCCGAATACGATACCGATAGCGAGTTTTGTCCAGAAGAAGTAACCAACATTTAATTGCTCCGGCTCGAATTTTCCTTCGGGTGCAAGCTGCGGACCATAAACGATCTGTGACGCAATCACTCCAGTTATGAAGAGTGCTACACCCATGATCAAACCTGCCAGCACTCCTATGATGATAAGTTTTTTTGTTTTCATAAATTCATTCTCCTGTAAAATGTTTCATCAGTTATTATGCTTATCTCATTCGATCAAAGCACTTTTCTTTTTTATCCAGAAATACTCAATCAGCAGTGGTAATTTACTGTTCTTCAAATTCCTTTGCACTGACATTACGTATGAGAATATCGCGCTCGTTAATGGAAGGTATTGTATTTGGGGGCACCGGAAGCCTTGTTTCGCTTACCACAAATTCTGTCAGCGTGACTTTCTGAACCCAGTTTGATTCCAGGTCTTTGTAAATGTCTCCCATATAATGAGAAGTTCCTGTTGTCACGACATCGAAGTTGGGAGCTGGCTGAGAGATCATTTTGTATGTACTTTCACCAGAATCATATGCAATGATAGCACAATATTTCTCGTTCACAATTCCGATTCCTTTGAAAGCCAATGTGATCTCACCGTTCTTAAAAAAAGAACCTTCAGAGATATTGCTGCCAAGGTTTGTGGGAGGTTCCGAGTTTGCAGCTGCATGCACGATCTTCTGTCCGATTTTGGTCAAATCCTGTATACCATTTCCCTCCGGCGTGGGTTCGGCAAAGACATTGCAGAAAGAGTGAAAATCGATAAACACATTGTACACATGGTAGGATTTATCCGGCGGGATCGGATTGCCGCTGCTGTCTGTCAGATTGTCAAATTTGCTGTGATCGATACCGAAAACCTGCCCCTGTTCATCGATATCGGGATAATACACGTAGGTCCAGTTGTCGAGTTGAGGAATGGAAATTTCAGGAGTCTCTGAAATTGTAACAGTGAATTTTGTGCAGGTGTAGATTTCTTGGTCATTTTCTGCAGGTTCGTATTTCAGATGTAATCGGAACACATCGGTGCCGGTGCGTGTTCCGTCCAAGGCATAATTTACCAGTTTAGATTCCATGATATAGTACTGAGTTTCCTGCACTCTATCACCGGCAAGATTGTATTCATTCTCCGATACTATATTTGACTGGGCATATACGATAGTTGGAAGAAGAAGCGATATTGTACAAATTGCAAGAACATGCATGAAAGTATTGCGCATGATGTTAACCTCCTGAAAGATTATTTATGTAATTATTAAAGGATTAGCCTATTTTTTATTTCAGTGTATGATAATTCTGTCAACATTTCCAAAAAGCAAAAAAATCTTGCCACTGAATTTTGATATACATATGTTCAGCACATAATGAACAAGAAGGTTTGTTTATGAAATATACGGTTTTAGGATCGGGTTCCTGCGTTCCCGACACAAAGAAAAACTCATCGGGCGGGTTGCTCGAAGCGGGTGGCATCCTGATACTTGTGGACTGCGGAACAGGTGTGCTTCATGCTATTCCAGGATCGGGTTACGATTACAAGGAAATAGATGTGGTATGCCTGACACACCTTCATCTCGACCATGTGAATGATTTCGGAGCGCTGCTCTTTGCATTGAGTCATGATCCTGAATGTAAAAGAGAAAAAGAACTGCTAATTATTGCTCCAAAGGAGTTTTCGCAATTCTATGAAAACCTGAAACGATTATATGGTGATACTCTCGAGAACTCTTTTGATGTTGTTGTGAGGGAAATGGGAAACGAGGATTTCGATTATGGCGATATACACATACAGTTGCTTCAGACCTTTCATACGTAAAACAGTATTGTATTCCGGTTTACTTATAAAGAAAAAGTAGTATGCATCTCCGGTGATACCGGTTATAATG
>DRBZ01000031.1 GCA_011043895.1 Candidatus Cloacimonadota bacterium | reverse complement strand
TGATTTTGCATTCGGATTTCAAACTGCGGTGGAAGTCGCAACGGATGCAGTTGATAAACTCGTGACAACCGCAGAAAGCCATCACAGAATTATCATTCTCGAAGTGATGGGACGTGCAGCCGGCTGGATAGCATTGTATTCTTCTATCGCAGGTGGTGCAGAGGTTTGTCTTATCCCTGAAATTCCCTACGATATCAGGAAAGTTCGTAAAAAAGTGGAAGAAAGAACAGAAGATAGACGTGGTTTCGCAAATATTGTGATTGCTGAGGGGGCATATCCAAAAGATGGAACAGTGGTTTCGAAAGAAGTTGATGAGATAGGATACCGTCATAAGAAACTCGGAGGTGTTGGGATTAGACTCAAGCATGAGCTGGAACATGCGGGTACTCAGGCAGATGTGCGCGTGACAATTCTCGGGCACCTTCAACGCGGAGGTATTC
This sequence comes from Candidatus Cloacimonadota bacterium, assembly GCA_011043895.1. Classification (GTDB taxonomy): domain Bacteria; phylum Cloacimonadota; class Cloacimonadia; order JGIOTU-2; family JGIOTU-2; genus Celaenobacter. The sequence continues at coordinate 3,002 of DRBZ01000031.1, read as the reverse complement.
CATGCGCCTTCGATAGAATACTTGCAACACAATTCGGAGTGAAAGCATTTGAGATGGTTCTTGACGGAAAATTTGGTCAGATGGTTGCTTATCGCAATAATGATATTGTCTGCGTGCCAATTACAGAAGCAATCGGCACCTATAACCTGGTGAACGTGCATTCTAATCTTGTACATACAGCACGGGGTATCGGTATTAGTTTTGGAGATTAATAGATTTCAGGAGATATGAATTTATGGCTGAAAAAAAGGATAGAATTGCTCTTTTAACTTCAGGCGGAATCGCTCCATGCCTGTCTGCATCGATCGGTTCTCTTATCAAAGAATATTCTGAACTTGTACCTGATTTGGAGATTATAGGATATCTCAATGGCTACAAAGGATTGCTCATAGGAAATCGCATAATCATTTCTGATGAGGTCAGGAAGCACGCAGATTTGTTGTGCAAATATGGTGGGAGCGTGATCGGTAACAGCCGTGTCAAGCTGACTAATGTTGCAGATTGCGTAAAGAAAGGATATATTCAGGAGGGTGAAAATCCATTGCAAGTTGCCGCTGAACAGCTTATAAAAGATAATGTCTCAATTCTTCACACAATTGGGGGAGACGATACGAACATCATGGCATCTCAGCTCTCATCATACCTTGAGATGAATGGGTATGAACTCACGGTCGTTGGATTACCAAAAACAGTGGATAATGACGTGATCCCCATTCATCAAACCCTCGGAGCTGTTACTGCTGCAGAACAAGGGGCGATATTTTTTGAAAACGTTGCAAATGAAAATACTACAAGTTCACGCCAGCTTCTTATTCATGAAGTCATGGGACGTCATTGCGGATGGCTCACTGCTGCTACTGCTCGCGAATACAGGAAACGTCTTGAGAAGAAGAAATTTCTGCCGGACATTCTACTTGCCCGTGAGCGCTGGGATATCGATGCGATCTATATTCCAGAGATGAATATCGATATTGATGAGGAAGAAGAACGGCTTAACAGATTGATGGATGAAAAAGACAGCGTAACCGTATTTCTCAGCGAGGGCGCAGGTACTGAAACCATCGTTGCAGAGATGGAAGCAAAAGGTGAAACCGTGTATCGCGATGCTTTCGGACATGTACGTTTGGATGAACTCAATCCCGGATTATGGTTTGCCAGAAGGTTTAAAACTATGCTGAAAGCGGATAAAGTTCTTGTACAGAAGAGCGGTTATTTTGCTCGTTCCGCTCCTCCAAATAAGGAGGATCTCGATTTGATAAAACGGACATGTAAAATGTCAGCTCAATGCGGATTAAACGGAGAAAGCGGTGTTGTAGCACTTGATGAAGAGCATAACAACGAACTTCGATGTATCGACTTTTCACGAATCAAACGTGGAAGAGCATTTGATACACAACAAAAGTGGTTTCAGGATATGCTTATAGACATCGGTCAAATTAGATAATTATGAATATTAAATTTAAAGATATCAACACAGGTATCGTACAGGCAAGAGCTGTGATAGAGATTGCAGAAGGTATTTTTTTGAATGAGATCACCATTCTCAGAAAAGGGCGAGAGACGATCGTGGAACTTCCTCAAAAATCCTTCAGGGGAAAAGATGGAAAAATGTATCACATGAATATCCTTACCTTTGCAAACGAGGATAAGGAAAATCTCTTTAAACTCGAGATCAAGAATGAATATCTCAAATGGCGAGGACAGAATCCGAAGATACTTGTGTATGAAAATAAATAAATTTGATTATGAAAAAAGATAGCAAAATTTCAGACTGTAAATTTCTAATTACAAATATCAAATTTCTAATAAAATTTCAAGACACAAATGACGAATAAAAAATTCGATTTAGAGGAAAGAACTGCAAAATTTGGTGAAAATGTTATCGAATTTGCAAAAAAAATTCCTCAAAGTCCAATTACGCTTCCGCTTATTAGCCAGGTCGTAAGGTCTGCTACAAGTGTCGGAGCAAATTATTCTGAAGCAGATTGTGCTGAATCGAACGGAGATTTTGTTCATAAACTTAGTATTTGTAAAAAAGAATCAAAAGAATCCAAACACTGGCTGAGAATGATCTCAAAAGCAGTTCCCCATCTAAGAGATGAAGCAAAAATTATTTGGAAAGAAGCGAACGAATTAAATTTAATATTTTCATCGATTGTAATAAAATCAAAAGGAAATAAATAATTTGGCATTTAAGTTTTGACATTTTATTTGTCATACGAAATTAGGATTTAGAAATTAATATTTTATATGAAAGGTTCAGTATGAAACAAATTTTCCTCTTCACGCTCATTCTTCTCATTGCCAGCAGTTTGTTTGCACGCATAGAAGATGTGCAAGAGCTCTATTTCAGTTTTGAAATATCAGCAAAAAGCGAACTCGAACAGATCACACGAATCGTTTCTATTGATAATGTGGATGGCACTACTGTGTATGCCTATGCGAATCCACAGGAACTGGAAGCGTTCCAACAGCTTGGAATACCCTATACAAAACTACCTCATCCAGGAACACTAATCGTTCCTGAAATGGCAACGACACTAGAGCAAATGCGCGACTGGGATTACTATCCCACCTATGACCAATATATCGCGATGATGTATCAATTTGAAACCGATTATCCTGCACTTTGCGAGATCGTGGATATCGGTAGTACCGTGGAGGGCAGGCAGCTATTATTCGCGAAGATCTCAGACAATATTGGCGTGGAAGAAGATGAGCCGGAATTTATGTACACCTCTACCATGCACGGAGATGAAACAACCGGGTATGTGCTCATGCTGAGATTGATTGATTATCTTCTTTCTAATTATGGCACAGATGCTGAGGTCACAGAAATGCTCAATAGGATAGAGATATGGATAAATCCGAATGCGAATCCCGACGGTACCTATCATGGAGGAAATAATACCGTATATGGTGCTCAAAGATATAATGCAAATGGATATGACCTGAACAGAAATTTTCCCGATCCTGAAGATGGCATGAACCCAAACGGACCC
>DRBZ01000013.1 GCA_011043895.1 Candidatus Cloacimonadota bacterium | reverse complement strand
TACAACAATACCTGCGCCAACACCAATAACAGATTCTTCATTTTTACCATCTGCGTCACCTGAGTAGTCACCAAGACCAAACGTATAATCCGCACCGATGTCAATGTATACATTCTCAATAAGCGGGAAAAGATAACCACCACCTAATGAAAGATACATTGCATTCTGTTTCACATTATCTGATTTGTAAAAATCTGGTTGACTCAATATTTCATAACCAATACCTGCCCCAACATAGAAATTGTTAATAAAGAAAGAACCACCTAAACCTATTAGAAGATCACTGTAGGTATAAGTTTCTGATTTTGAAGACTTGTAAGATGTACTTCCCCATTCCAGTAATACATCAAGTGAAATGTCTTTCATTAAGAAATAACTCACCATAGTGGTTATGCCGAATGTGGTGATTGGATCTGCATCCTTATATGGCGTATAGGATTCAAAGTCAGCGGATCCCCAGACAAGTTTTTCACCTGGATCGAATGCAAATGCACTCGCTGTAATAAGTAAACAAACAGCTAAAGCGATAATTTTTTTCATAGTACTCCTTCTCCGATTTTTTTTAATTTTTCTTACCTAACTGAGACATTAACATATTTTTATATGTTACCATGTATAGCTTCTTTCTACAAAATAAAACAAGGAACGACTATTTCGTATTTTAGAAAGGAAATTCTGTCAAGTTTTTATGAATTTATGCCTTACCCGCGGAACCAAGTACATTCTTATTCTTGTGTTCATACATGGCAATCAACTCTGTCCGTGCAGGTCCCAGATATTTTCGTGGGTCGAAAACAGAGGGCTGTTTGGCAAGAAATTCACGGATCATCGCTGTCATTGCAAGTCTTCCATCAGAGTCAATATTGATCTTGCAGACTGCAGATTTTGTTGCCTTTCTCAGTTGTTCTTCAGGTACTCCTGCAGCACCCTGCATATCGCCGCCATATTCATTAATGAGATCAATATACTTAGGAATAACTGATGAAGCACCATGAAGGACAATGGGAAATCCGGGTATTCTATGCTCAATCTCTTCCAGAATATCGAAGCGGAGTGGCGGTATTTCCTCACCAGGTCCTACTTTGAATTTATATGCACCATGCGAAGTTCCAATAGAAATTGCTAAAGAATCTACTCCAGTTCTATTTACAAAATCTTCTACATCATCAGGGTCTGTATAATGAGAGACTTCTGCGGAGACATCATCTTCAATACCTGCAAGTACGCCTAGCTCTCCCTCTACTGTCACATCATGCTGATGAGCGTATTCAACAACTTTTTTCGTAAGTGCAATGTTTTCTTCATATGGAAGAGACGAGCCATCGATCATAACTGATGAAAATCCATTTTCTATGCAATTAACACAGAGTTCATAGCTGTCTCCATGATCAAGATGAAGTGCGACAGGAATATCCTTTCCCATTGCCTTCATCATCTTGATAGCTCCTTGTCCCATATAGCGTAGTAAGATCTCGTTAGCATAATTTCTTGCACCTTTGGAAACCTGAAGAATCACAGGTGAGGCAGTATTTGCGCAGGCTGTTATGATCGCCTGGAGTTGCTCCATATTATTGAAATTGTAAGCAGGAATGGCATACTGTCCTTCCATTGCTTTCTTAAACATCTCGCGTGTGTTCACAAATCCGAGTTCTGTATAATGTACCATAAACTACCTATTCTTTATCTTTTTCTTCTACCTCAACATCAACTTCTACTTCTTCCTCTTCTTCAACTTCATCTTCACTCTCTTCTTCCTCTTCATCCAGGTCAGTATCAAGCTCATCATCTTTTCTCTTTGGATAGAATTTATCTTGTGATGAAAGATATATGAAAGTCTCTGCAGCACTCATATACGTAAACATGTAAGAGTATGTTACTGCAGCGATAATGATAAGGAAAATCCCGATAATAAATCCAGGAATTACATAATAACCACCAGCACCCCAGCCCATATTAAGACCCGGGAACATCAGGTGTAAGAAGCTGAAAAATTTCGGAATGGTGATCTTCATGAATTCTTTACCCATGATCAAATGGGCACCCCAGCTCGTTAAAGCAACTGCTCCCTGAACAACCGCAAAGACAAAACAAAATGCTATTGTTCCTACTATCCATGAGAGGGCATGCGTTGCAATGATATAAATTCCATGATCTTTGATGAGATGATAAAGACTGATGATGCTATCCATTGCTGATTCTTGCTCCACACCCACGATAACCGCACCATAAGTACAGGTGAAGAAAAGGATTATCAATGAGAGGACTGCAAAGACTGAAATCGCAAGAGGTATCAGATACATAATGGAAAGCCACAGCGAACCTACATAGGGAATCATGCCGATAACATAGAAGAACAGATGACCAAGGGCAATCAAAACAAAGATGAGAATCCAGCCTAATACGTAGAACACGAATGTCTTAAGATGCTTTCCCCAAAACTTGAAAACATCCTTCCAGCCAACAAATATTTCATCATCAATAACTTCGGTGCGTATCGAATATGCGATACTCATACGTGCAATGAGCCATATAAAAGCAATGAGAATAATTCCAATTATTGTTTTTACCGAGAAAACATTAAGTACAATTTGGAAACTATTATAGAATTCAGAAATATTCTTTGGCATCCTGAAAAGTTCATTCAATAACAGAAATGCGATAATGCCAATGAGGATGTAGGCAATACCTGATATCATCAGACGATGAAATCTGAATGAGTGATTCCATGCCTGAAAGATATCCTTAAATTTAAAAACCTTAGCTTGTTTTTCTTCCATAGCATCTCCTTTGCATTTTTTTTATTACATGTTTCAATGTTTAGCTGAGAATAAAAATAACTGTCAATTATTTTCTTGCAAGCAATAAAAAATTTGACAATAATTCTATGAATGCACAAAAGATGAACTAATTCATTTTTGAATCCGTTCATATTTGGAGAAATAATGACAGGATTAAGAGAAAAAAAGAAATCTGCAAGAAAAGACAGAATTTTCTCTGCAGCAGTTGCTCTTTTTAATAAAAAGGGCTTCTCGAATACCTCTATGCAGGACATCGCAGAAAAAGCTTCTCTTGCAGTTGGTACTTTATATAACTATTTTCCGTCGAAAAATGACCTGCTTCTTGATATTATGCAGGAAGAAATGGAAATTACCATAACCGGTGACGATGCACTCTTCAATGTCAATCTGCAAAATCATGATGCAAAAGATATAATAAAATCGTTGTTAAAAAAAATCTATAGTATCCCTCTACTTTTAAATAAGGAAAGTATGAAGGAAGTGCTCATGGCAACTTTTTCTTCAGATAAACACATGAAAAAAGGAGTGATCCTCGACATTGGGCTGATGAAAGCTTTTCAAAAATTATTGGAACGTCTCCAGAAAAATAAAATGATCAATCCTGCAATAAATCCATATAATGCAACAAAAATATTCTATTCCATATTAC
>DRBZ01000106.1 GCA_011043895.1 Candidatus Cloacimonadota bacterium | reverse complement strand
CACCATTGAGCAGATTACCGGAGAATACACTATAGAACTAACTTCATCTACCGGTGGAACTACTGGAACATTTTATATTAATAAAAATAATGTTATTATAGTTGGTGAATAGATATATCATTTCATGTGATAAATTTCTCATTTCAGTAACAAGCCCAAATTCGTTTGGGCTTTTTCATTGTATTATCGCCCCCATCCCCCGCTTCCAGCGCATCTACTGCATGATCGAGGCATGTACCAAGAAACTTCTGATTGTTCCCTGAATTTCGGGAACATCCGAATGTTTCAAGAAATACACCCAACACTCGGAAGTCCGTCTTCAACAGACATTCGGAGGTTGGTTTTGGAGTCCGTCAGCCGACTGATAAAACAACATAGTTGTTTTACTCCAAAAAAATATCACACGACTCAGCTTGCAGAGATGAGTCGGGTAGAAATTCTAACTATCTATCCCGAGTTATTGTCTTTACGACGAACTCGTGATCGTATTCGCTGATAGCCGCGTTAAGCATGGTACACAGAGAAAAAAAATTATTCATTATTTTTGATCTAAGATTTTTGCAGAATGTGTTCAGCTTCTACTTGGTCATTGGATATTCCTTGTTGGTTATTGGATATTCTTTTATCCTCGTCCCCGTTTTCCCTTCCAGCGCATCGACCGCATGGTCGAGTGAAGTAATGATCGATTTATCTCCACCTGCTTTCACGAATCTTATTGCTGCCTGCATTTTGGGTCCCATACTTCCGGCAAGGAAGTGCCCTTCAGCAAGGTATTTCTCAGCTTCCTCAACAGTAATTTCCCCCAGAGCTTTCTCATCTGGTTTTCCATAATTGACATACGCATTTTGCACATCCGTTAAAATCAGAAAAATATCTGCATCCACAGCTTGTGCAAGTACATTGCCCGCTTTATCTTTATCGATTACTGCTTCGAGTCCACTGAAGGTTCCGTCAGGATTCATTTTGACAGGCACGCCCCCACCGCCTGAAGCAATAATGATCGCACGCGCAGCTACCAGAGCTTTTATGCAATCTGCTTCCACAATGATCTTTGGCTCCGGTGAGGGCACGACACGACGCCAGGTTTTCTTGCCGGTTGGTTTAACCTGTTTAACAACATACCCTTTTGTATCCTGCAATTCGAGAGCTACTTCTTCTGTATAGAAAGGTCCAACCGGCTTTGACGGATCATCAAAATCTGGGTCGTTCTCATCAACAAGAACCTGGGTCACAACAGTTGTTATAGGAATATCTTTACCCTTGTTGATGAAATAATCTCTCAGAATATTCTGGAACATATACCCGATCTGTCCCTGGGTCATAGCGCCGACGACATCGAGCGGCTGAGGTGGGACAAGGTTTTTCGCTTCCTCTTGTTGAATAAGCAGGTTACCAGCTTGCGGTCCATTTCCGTGGGTAATTATCAGCTTATATCCAAGTGCGTTCATCTTCACGAGTTGATCACAAGTGGTTGCAACGTTCTTAAACTGCTCTTCAGCAGTGCCCTTCTCATGTGCCTGTTTTATAGCATTGCCGCCGAGTGCGATGACAACGAGTTTTCGTTTATCTTTATTCATCAAAATCTCCATATAAGAAAATCGAAATTTGAAATTTGAAATTCGATTTCTTAGTTTTATTTTTGTGGTTTACTTGTATAGGTTTTGGTTTTTGCTATGAAAGCGTTTAGTTTAGGACCTAATTCATCAATTATTAATTTGTATTTTTCTAATTTCAGATCAGTAACTAAACCTCGCCTTACTGCTTTACGCAACCATGCCTTCGTTTCTTCGAAAGAACCTCTTGCATAATAATAGAAATTCTTTCTATCAGCTGTGCTATATCTGCCAAATCCCTCAGCGATATTAGCTGCTATACTATCACTCGATCTTATGATCTGATAGCCAATTGTATTTTTAGCTTTCGTGCTCCATTCATCGAATTCATACCAGATCATATCTGATAATTCTTCTGCTAAACGATATACATCGAGTTCATAAACCGGTTTCATATCTAATCCTTTTCATAATATATTTATTAATTTCCATTTTCTAATTTCAAATTTCAAGTTTCAAATTTCAAATTTCAAACCTCCACTTTCATTCCTGCGATCGTCATAGCCATGATCGCTTTCTGGGTATGAAGCCGGTTTTCTGCAATATCTACAATTATTGATCGGGGTCCGCTTGCAACTTCGTCGGTGACTTCTTTGCCCCGATCAACAGGCATCGGATGAACGAACAGTCCATTATTTGTACGCTTCATTCGCTCTTCATTACAAATCCAGTTCGTGAGTTTGCTTGCTCTTTCGATCTCAGCTTCTTTCCCAATTTCATAAAAATCAGGTCCAAACCAGTTACGAGAATATACGAATTCAACATCATCAGTGTATGCTTCGTCGGGATCATGACAGATCTCAAATTTTCTTCCATTCTGTTCGCAGTTCTTCTTCACTTTTTCAATCTCTTCTTCGGGGAGATTATATCCCTTAGGATACGCAAGACGCACATTCATTCCCAATCTTGAGGTTATCAAAAGATTTTCATGAACAGAACAATAGGAACGGGCAAGCGCACCATGTGCCCAGGTCATAAGTACTGTTTTTCCTGTCAGATCACCCCCGTGCTCCTGCATTCCCATCACGTCTGAAAGACCTTGGCACGGATGATATTTATCATCAGCCATATTGATGATCGGTGCATCCATCCAGCGAGCATATTCACGAAGCAATGCATCTCCGTCACCGTAATTTTCAACTGAGGTTTCAAGTATTCTAATGCCCATTCCACAGGCATATCGATCAAGAACCTGCGCAGCATCTTCGATCGTTTCTCCTGCCTGAACTTCCACTCCGTGACTTGTTTTTCTGAGTCTCATTGTTTTAGGCTCAAGAAATTGTGCATGTCCCCCAAGTTCTGTTGCTGCAGCTTCGAATGAGATACGTGTCCTCAAAGAAGGATTAAAAAAGAACATAATAAATGTCTTATCCTTGAGTAATTCAATATATTTCTTGCCGAATCGGTCTGCTTTCATTTCTTTTGCAAGTTTAAGAAGCGCTTCGATCTGCGGCAATGTAAGTTCCTGGGTACAGATAACATCTTTACCTTTGATATCTATTAACATTTTTTCTCCTAAATTTTGTTAACCATCCGTCTCCGCTGGGCTATGGCGCGACAGGCGAAATACATCCACCGAGAATTGTCGTGTTTTTCGCTTGCAGCGGCGTATCCCTATTCATCGGGAGAAGACGTGTGGTTATACATTTTTAATTTTGCATTTTACATTTTACATTTACAACCTGCCACCCATAAGAAGTGTCATGATCGCTTTTTGAGCATGAAGACGGTTTTCAGCTTCATCATAAACTACACTTTGTGGTCCATCGATAACGGCATCTGTAACTTCCATGTCTCTATCGGCAGGAAGGCAATGCATATAAATTCCGTTCTTATCGATCAGTTTCATTTTCTTTTCATCGCAGATCCAGTGTTTATTTCTTTCGAAAAGGTCTTTCATACCAGCAAGATTTTCTTCTTTTACTTTCTTTCCATTTTCATCTACATGAGCAAAGAAGGGAAGAGCACCCCATGATTTTGGATAAACCACATGAGCTCCTTCAAATGCTGCTTCCAT
>DRBZ01000108.1 GCA_011043895.1 Candidatus Cloacimonadota bacterium | reverse complement strand
TTAATAATATTGCTCAATATGAATCATAAATTATTTTAATGAGATAATAGCTTTGCATGGGTTTTATTTGTCAAATAATTCTAATTGATTTCGATTTATTACCAAGTATTCCTTGAATAGGTATAATCAAAAACTCCACTACACATAAATATTGTATAGCGGAGTTTTTATATCTGTTATGTTAATGTTAATTATCCAACTTTTAGTACTTTGAACCAGATCTCATCATTGACAATAACCGGTTTATATTGAACATTATCTGCAATGAAATAGGTTTCTCCCTCTATCACAATTAATTCACGATCATTTGGAATTGTATCCACAACTGCACCCACAGGAAGCTGTACAACATCATATTCCGTATCATCTACTACTTTGATAACCTGGAACCATATCTCATCATTCACAAGTACTGCTTTGTACTGCACACCATCAGCAAGAAAATAGGTTTCTCCTTCAATAATCAGTTTTTCGCTGTATTCAGGAAGAGTTTCGACCATCGCACCAATTGGAGGACGGACAACGATGAATTTTTCATCATCATCCTCATAAATATAGTACACATTGCAGTAATAATAGTATCGAATACCATCCCACCAGAAATCATAATAATATGGTGGAAGCCATGAGATTCTGAAACCGAAAGGAGGCCAGATACGCCAGTAATAGCCATCCCAGGGACGATAATAATAGCCATAGTAATACCGATATTCAATGTTGTTATAGATGATAATTTGAGTATTATCATCATCCTCGATCTGCTGAGGATTAAGTACTTCTCGTGGAATGAAATGTTCCGGTCCACTTCCCGTAGTATAGCCTTTTAGATGATTACGAATCATTTCATTTTCGGAAGCCGTATTAGAGTGAATCAGTGATTTATCTGATTCAATGAATTTCTCTGATCTAATTTTATTCTGCTCGGTTTCTGTTTTGTATTTCTGATAATCAAAATTTCTCTCATAAGAAGGTATAGATACTTTTTCTGGTGAAGATGCATTCTTTACATTGTCTGGTTGAATGACAGGTGTAGTGTTCTTGGTCTTGTTCTTCTTGGGAAAATTGATCACATTGATCTTTTTCTTCTCAATCGGCTTAATCTTATCCTCAACAATTGTGTTGTTTTTCTTAACTGTGACCTCTTTAACATTCTTAGGTTGAACAATCTTCGTATCGTCTTTTTCCTCTGTTTTGTCTTCAGAGATGTTCTTCTCAGTAGTACTTTTCCCTTTTGTTTGAACTTTTGATCCAGGTCCTGCAAGAGCTGATGAACAGAGTAAGGGGGTTATTAAAATTGTAATAACAATGATTCCGAAGTTTCTTACATTTCTTTTTTTCATTGTAACCGCCTTCAAGTTTGGTTAACAAATAGTTAGATAAAAAAAATTGATTAATGTTTAATTTTGTCATGTAGCATTAAAAGAACTTTCTTATAAACTAACATTCCATTACGTAGTGTCAAGAAATAGGGATTACGAGTTGATTGATAAATTCCTCATTCCTGTAGTAGTTGAATATGGATCATTTTTAATAAGATATTTCATTTATTATTCAATTAACAGGCATTTCGCAAAAGCTATAGTTTTACCGTCAGCTTTTATTTCATAGAAATATATACCAGGTGTTACTCGTTTTCCACCCTGATCTTTTCCATCCCAGTTCGTTACGAACTGGTGAGAAGGTGAAGTGGAGACTGGGTGAATTTTACGGATAAGCTGACCTTTAATATTGTAAATCTTGATCTCTGTGGGCTCTGTGATCTCTTTGGTGAGAAAACTGATTGTCGTTGAAGTTCTGAAGGGATTCGGATAGTTAGTTATATTTATAGAATTTAACACAGGCTGTTCGGGGTCATCACTCACAATGATAAATTGATTCTCATAATAGTCAAAGGTTCCGCTGTAATTACCTATAGTCAGATCATAATCGCCGTCATTATCGAGATCAGCGAGTGCTGGTGTGGCATTTTGTCCACCGGTTAAACCTGAAAAAGTTTCAGTATTCTTTATCCAGCTCCCTTCTATATTTTCATAGTAATGCAATTCATGGAATAGATTTCCGGTCAGCACATCCATATCACCATCTCCGTCATAATCTATAACTGTGGGAGTACAGTTTGATCCCACATCGATGGAACCGAAATATCCTGTGATCTCTACCCAGTCCGGCGTAGTTGTAGTTCCCTGATTTTCAAAATAAAACAGATTTCCTGCTTCATTCCCAGCAACAATATCAAGATCATCGTCATCATCCATATCTACAAAGCGTGGATTAGACCAGCCACCAAGATTGACCCAGTTTAACACTGCTGGATCATAAACGAATCCTAAGCCTGTATTACTGTGAAAAAAGAAGTTTCCGCTCAGGTCACCACAGAGTGCATCTGCATTGCCATCTCCGTATACATCACCCAGTGTAATCGAAGAATAGATAGAATGATCGATGCTTGTAAAGTAATCACTATCTTCATGCCATGCAGCACTATAGGGCGTCCCGATATTCTCGTAATAAACCATATCACCAAGTTGACTTCCACTTACCAGATCCAGATCTCCATCTCCATCAAAATCATAAAAAACAGGATTGCTTGCCCCACCCACATCGAGCACGCCCCCAAAAAGAGATGTGTTAACCTGCCAGGCAGGAACTGTAGGCGTTCCATCATTTTCATAGTAATGCAATGGTCCTTCTGCAGTTCCGTATACAAGATCAAATGTGCTATCACCATTCAGATCAACCAGGTCTGGTGAATTCCAGTACGTATCATCTCCGATTCCAGTGAACACAGATGCATTCACTTCCCAGACTCCATTCTGAGGCGTGCCATTGTTCTGATAATATACAAATTCATACGTATCTTTGCCAACCAGAATATCCTGATCTCCATCATTATCAAGGTCACAGAAAATTGGATACGCATATAAGCCCACATCTCCAATATATTCTGTGCTTGTTTCTGAGAATTGTGCAACAGAAGCCGTTCCTGTATTGAAATATATTTTTACAGAACCATCTTCGCTGTAGCCCACAAGCATATCCAGTGCATTATCATCATTAACATCTGCCAGATCGGGAACAGGATTTTGTCCCACATTGATTCCTGAGAAAAAATTATTCACTTTTTGAAAAATAGGTGTACTAACTGTTCCGATGTTCTCAAAGAAATTCAATCCTGTATAGCCGCCTGCAATAAAATCCAGATCTCCATCATCATTAAGATCTGCAAAAACTCCCATTTCCGCATCGAGGATAGAAACTCCAGCAAAATATTGAGTTCCAGGTAAAAAATCCGGTGATGTTTGGGAACCCACATTCTCGACAAAAAAGGGAACATCATTAATATTTCCTATTACCATGTCTTGATCTCCATCTCCATCCAGATCACCAAAACGCGGCTGAGAAAATGGCAGACTCGGCACACCACTGGGATTGAACATATCATTGTTCTGAATCCATGGTTGTGCTATTAAAATAGCAGGAATACCTACACAAACTATTAAACTAATACACAATTTTTTCATTATTTTTTCTCCTAAAACAATATATTTCTATAATCATAAAATTATTAAACTCCGTGCTTTTATGCTCATATGTTCAATTCTTATTATGTAACACAAGATTCGAATCTTGTGCAATGTAATATTTGATTGAT
>DRBZ01000081.1 GCA_011043895.1 Candidatus Cloacimonadota bacterium | reverse complement strand
CCCAAATCCTCCAAACACCTCGTTCCCAAACCCCCGTTTGGGAACGAAGAAAGATAATTACATTCTTTCCCATATAATCCTAATGTTTGAAATGCCTAACCCCTGTGAAGATCATAGTAATACTATGCTCATCACATGCCTGGATCACTTCATCATCCCTTACCGAGCCACCGGGTTGAATAACACAGGTAATGCCCTCATTTGCTATAAAATCTATAGAATCTCTAAATGGAAAAAAAGCATCAGAACCAAGCGCACAATCCTTCACACTCAATCCAGACTTCTTCGCTTTGGATAATGCGATCTCTGTCGCATCGATCCTGCTTGGTTGACCCATCCCAAGTCCAATTGTTCTATCCTCCTTACATATCGCTATTGCATTTGATTTAAGATGATGTACTGTTTTCCATGCAAAACGGAGTTTCTCCATTTCAATATCAGTGGGTTTGCGATCTGTTACCACCTGCCAGTTCTCTTCATTATCCTGTGCAATATCTTCCTTCTGAAGTAACAAACCCTTCATACATGATCTGACATTATAGGTATTAATAAGAGAATCAAGAGATTCACGTTCAAAGGTGATGAGTCTTCGATTTTTCTTCTTCATTAATCGATCAAGTACTTCTGGCGGAAACTCTGGAGTAATGATAATTTCTGTAAAAATTTTATTTATCTCAAGAGCAGCATCCATATCAAGTGCTCGATTTGATATAACAATACCTCCAAAAGGAGATTGTGTATCAGTAGCAAACGCTTTCCGATAGGCTTCTTTCAGTGTGTTGGCAGTTCCAATTCCACATGGATTGCAGTGTTTGAGAATCGCAACAGTCGGAATTTCCTGGAAATCATAGATCAATTTAAGGGCTGCATCGATATCCTGAAAGTTGTTAAATGAAAGTTCTTTCCCATGCAATTGTGTGATAAGAGGTTTTTCATCATAATATGCAGCTTCCTGATGAGGATTTTCACCATAACGTAGTTTTTGCTGCAGGGGAAGCGAAATGGAAATTTGTGAAGGAAGTTCCTCCCCGCATATTGTAGAAAAATAGTTTGAAATATAACTATCATATTCAGCAGTATGTTGAAATGCTTTCTTGGCAAGTTTCCTTTTCATATCCATACTGATCTCACCAGCATGCTTTAACTCCTGTAGGACAATATCATAATCATTTTGATCAACAACAATCACCACGCTATGGAAATTCTTTGCTGCAGCGCGAACCATCGTAGGTCCGCCGATATCGATCTGTTCGATTACTTCAGCTTCTGTGACATTAGGACTCCCAATTGTTTTTCTAAAAGGATAGAGATTCACAACAACAAGGTCGATTGGTGTAATATTGTGTTCTTTCAATGCTTCCATATGTTCGGGATTGTTTTTATCACCTAAAATCCCGCTGTGAATCGCCGGATGTAGTGTCTTTACCCGTCCGTTCATGATCTCAGGAAATCCGGTGACATCAGATACTTTCATGATAGGTAAACCATTTTCTTTAAGCTGTTTATACGTACCGCCTGTTGAGATGATATCAAATCCCAATCCGACAAGTTTCCGTGCAAAATCAACAATGCCCGTTTTATCAGAAACGCTAATAAGCGCTCGTTTTTTCATCAGTATATCCTTATTATCTACTTTGCATTCACCACATAAAACGTTATACTCTTTTCGATATCCTCTTCCCACGTAATATATTCAACATCATTATATGATTTCTTTAACTCTTCGATCAAAGCTTCAACCTGATGGAGTTGTTCATTAAATAGTTCCCCACTTTGTCTCTCTTCTTTTTCCACGATATTTTTCTCAAACATCGAATCAAATTCTAAATCTATCTTAAAATCAACGTCATTTGCTTTTATATGAGCCCATTCTCCGGTTTTTATATCAAAAGTGTAAAGTGGTAAAAACAAATGACCATATTCAACTAACAGCTTAATCGATGAAGTAATATAGGTGAACTCCTCCATAGATAATGAATAATGTGCATTGAAACGAACCCATCCCGGTTTGATCCCTTCATATTTTGCCACACCTACAAAGCACTTATACATTTTGGATGTAAACTCATCTAAATGGAGAAGTCTATGTCCATAAGGACCCGCACAGGAGCAACCAGCACGAGTCTGGATACCAAAAAGGTCGCTTAAA
This sequence comes from Candidatus Cloacimonadota bacterium, assembly GCA_011043895.1. Lineage (GTDB taxonomy): Bacteria > Cloacimonadota > Cloacimonadia > JGIOTU-2 > JGIOTU-2 > Celaenobacter. Next base: position 1,543 of record DRBZ01000081.1, on the reverse strand, counting down.
AGCTGGGTAACAAATCTAGGATGAAGAAGGCGATCGTTATGCTTGATGTTAAAAGCAATAATTCCTATTCTTTTTGAGGGATCTTTAATTCCATATACTATTATCCTGTCATCGTGCTCGAAAGTCTCTTCGAATGATCTCACATAATATTCTTCAATGGATTGTATGTTATCAATACCAATTCTATCTTTTAGTTGCATTACTAAGGAAGATTTAATTGCCTGAATAATGCCTGGAGTACCTGGTTTTTCCCTCGTTTCTATATCTTCAAAATAGCACTCTTTATCAAAGGTGACAAATCGAACTGTACCGCCTGCAGCGATGGTTGGAGGAAGGTCTTTTCGGTATATTCTTTCATTTATTATCAACAAACCAGATGATGCAGGTCCTCCCAGAAATTTATGAGGAGAGAAAAATATTGCATCAAAGAAACACTCATTATTTTTGTTCATATCAATCTCAATATAGGGAGCGCAGGCAGCGAAATCGAAACAGGCAAAAGCATTGTGTTTATGCAGGATTTTTGCCACTTCATACACAGGAGTTTTTATACCTGTCACATTTGATGCAGCGGAAAAAGATCCAATCTTCTGCCTGCTGTTATCATCTATTTCGGAAAGCTGTCGGTCAAGTTCGCCAAGATCGAGTTCACCATTCTGATTCAGAGGTATCTCGACAACTTCGCATAGCGTTTGCCTCCACATGATCTCATTGGAATGATGTTCGTAAGGACCGACGAAAATGATGGGTTTGTTATGCTCGATATATTGCATTAATCTATCATGACATTCCACATGAGATCCCTGATTGAAGTTAATGCAGCTATCAAGAAATGTCTTTATCCGTTCTTTAGTAGCAGGTGACCAATACACTCCGAGGATCTGCTGAAGACGAGTAATTCCACCTGTTGCTCCTGTACCGGTAAACATAACCTTGCCATGTTCTCCAGCATTCACTAGCTTCTTAATATTTCTTTCTGCTTCATGAAGGAGTCTTGTCATTGTTCTACCAGCGAATCCGTCCTCTGTATGAGTATTTGCATAGAAATTCAGAATATATCTGAGATAATCCTCAATGAAGTCAACTGCTCTTCCGCTGGCGGTGTAATCTGCGTAAACAAGGGGTTTTGTACCAAAGGGTGTTTCAAAGGACATATTCCGTCCTATGATACTTTTCCGAAGCCATTCTAGATTATTTATTTGATCTGATATCTTCATAGTTGAATTTCCTTTGAGGGTATCTCAATCAGCGTTATTTTTATGTCAATTTTGTTAGGATTTTCTCCGCATAAATACTAATAAAATTAACTAAATCCCAGTCTCTTTCTCAAATCCCAGCTTAGAAATGGATAAATTTTGGACGTTTTAACCCAAATAATGCTATAGGCATAATTCTAAATTCTTAATTTAAGGTATATTCAAACAATGTCTTAGTAAATTATCTAACTCCTTATAATTAGATATGTTGAACTGCATTGCAGTAGAGATTCAAATCAAAATAAATCTATCCAATTTAATAATTTTAGTATTCGATTGCACATAAT
>DRBZ01000014.1 GCA_011043895.1 Candidatus Cloacimonadota bacterium | reverse complement strand
AGCTAAATCTGCTGATAAGCTGTAACCAAAAGGTAAGAGGACAGGTTGCATTAAGGCGGCTTTAATGCACGTGAACGTTGCTCCTCCGGTGAATAGCTCGAACCTAAGTTACCTGTTATGTTATTTATGTAGAACTTGGTAAGTCCGTATTTCTCTCTGATGTTAAGAGAAGGCAGACCGTGAGGAATGCCGAAGGAACTGCGGATAGAGGAATGTAGAGAAAGCGAATGCCTTTCTGTAACGGAGAGGATAGAGATTGAAACATTATCTCACGTGAAAACGAGCAGACTTCTACGAGGTCTCTCTTTGCGAGAAACTGTAAGGAAGCTTTAATTTAGAAAGCAAAAGGAATTTTGTATGAATGCAGAATATGCGTCTGAAACTACCGGAGAACAAAACTGGAACAATATTAATTGGAACAAAGTTCGAAGAGAAGTGAGATTATTACAGCAACGTATCGTAAAGGCAGAGCAGAAGAAACAATACCGCAAGGTAAAATCTCTTCAATTTATCTTAACCAGATCTTTCGCAGCGAAATTGCTCGCTGTCAAAAAAGTAACTGAAAACAAAGGCAAAAGAACTTCTGGTGTCGATCACCAGCTTTGGAGTACTGCTAATGCAAAGTGGGATGCCGCCAAAAGTCTCAACATGAAAAACTACAAGGCATCACCGTTAAAAAGCGTAAGCATTCCCAAAGCAAATGGAAAAACCAGACAACTGGGGATTCCAACGATGCAGGACAGAGCGTTCCAAGCTCTCTTTCTGATGGCATTAGAGCCATTAGCGGAGGCAACAGCAGACTGAAATTCTTATGGATTCCGATCCGGAAGAAGTTGTGCTGATGCTATTCGACAATGCTTTATTGTGTTAGGAAGAAAGCACTCCTCACAATGGATACTGGAGGCTGATATTAAAGGCTGTTTCGATCACATAAGTCACAAATGGCTGTTGGAAAACATTCCAATGGACAAGAGACCTCTGAAACAATGGCTCACAAGTGGCTATATCAAGGATAAGAAATTGTTCCCAACCAAGGAAGGCACTCCGCAAGGCGGAATCATCTCCCCTACTCTGGCAAACATGGTGTTGGACGGGTTAGAGAAGTTAATCAACCGGATTGGCGGGGTTACAAAACATGTCCTTGAAGTCTCGAAACGAAGCAAATACAAAGTGCACTTTGTACGCTATGCTGACGATTTCATCGTAACATCTAACAACAGGGAATTTCTGGAAAAGCAGGTAAAACCGGCTATCATTACATTCCTGAAAGTAAGAGGTTTAACTCTGTCGGAAGAGAAGACAAGAATTTCTCATATCGAGGAAGGATTTGATTTTCTGGGACAGAACGTCAGAAAGTACAAAGGCAAACTGCTGATCAAGCCTTCCAGAAACAGTTATGCAGCAATCGTGAAAAAGATAAAAGACGTGATAGAAAAATACAAAGCCATCAGTGCTTACAAGCTCATCAGGATTTTGAATCCTATTATCAGAGGATGGACAAACTATCACAGAAAAGTAATCTCTTCTCGAGTATTTTCTAAGCTGGATAATTTCACATTCTGGAAAGTCCTGAAGTGGACTCATCGACGACACACAAACAAAACAAAGCAATGGATAAAGGATAAATACTACAAAATTGTCGGCAAAAGAGACTGGATTTTCTTTGGGATGGAGAAGGGTAAGATCGCAACACTGTTCTCTGCTCAATCAGTCAAATTATGCAGACATCTAAAGATACAGAATAAAGCCAATCCGTTCGATGTGAAGTGGAAAAATTATTTTGCCAAGAGAAAAAGAAATGGACAAGATATGCGCTGCCGTATTATCAAATGCAATGGATAATATTTGAGAGGCTTGAGCTGTATGCGGTGAAAGTCGCACGTACAGTTCTTAGGAGAGGGAGAAACCGTGAGGTTTCTTCCTTATCCGACATCTTAAGTAGTTGGAGGATAAAATGATGAAAAGAATCTTAATATCAGTCTTCACACTTTGTGTGATGATAAACCTATTTGCAGATGGCGTTCTACCTAATGGTTCAGGAACTGATTCAGATCCATATCAGATTGAGATTCTAGATAATCTATTATGGATAAGCACAAATAGTAATTCATGGGATAAAAATTTCACACAAATAGCTGATATTGACGCTTCAGACACTCAAAATTGGAATAATGGTTTTGGATTTAGTCCTATTGGGAATTTTTCTGGGATTTATCATGGCTCTAACTACATAATACATGAGTTGTATATTAACCATCAAGATTTTCCAACTGGTTTTTTTCGTAGTACAAGTAATTCATTAATTGAAAATGTAATATTACATAATGCGAATATTACCGGAATGCGTACAACTGGTGGATTAATTGGCGTGATAACAAACAACTCTGATGTTAATAATTGTTTTGTAACTGGAACTATAAATGGTGGTGACGATATTGGAGGATTAGCAGGATTTTGTAGTAATTCAGAAGTTATAAATTGTACAAGTGAGTGTTTGATTACAGGTAGTGGACCACGAGTTGGAGGTTTAATTGGCAATATAGATTTTTCAACTATTTCGTTATGCAATAGTATCTGTATCATAAATGGAAATTCATATGTTGGTGGTTTGATTGGCTTAACTCATGATTCTGATATTAGTTTTTGTAGTAGCTCAGGAGATGTTATTGGTGAAGAATACATAGGAGGATTAATAGGCAAAAGTAATCAATTCAGCAATATATCAAATTGCTTTAGCAGAAGTAATGTCACTGGCATTAATGTTGTTGGAGGTTTCATTGGGATCTTAGCAACATATTCAACTATAGACAAATGCTATAGTACAGGCTTTGTTGATGGATTAACCAATGTTGGTGGCTTTACAGGAGTGATTTCAAGTCTAATTATTCTTAATTCATTTTGGGATATCGAAACATCAGGACAATCTACAAATTTTGGATTAATGGGAAAAACAACCGCTGAAATGCATGATGTCGCGACTTATACTGATGTGTTAGGATTATTAGATGATCCTTGGGACTTTGTTGGCAATCCATATGATGATTTAGGAAATGAAGATTATTGGGATATTAACATTAGTATTAATGATGGCTATCCAAATTTATCTAATCTCTTTGTGGGGGATGTGAATAATGATATTCCTTATTTCTCATTTAATCTAAATAATTACCCAAACCCTTTTAATCCAAATACAACAATTGAATTCTCAATCCAAAACGATTCAAAAGTAAACCTATCAATTTTTAATATTAAAGGTCAAAGAATTAAAATCTTGATTAATAATGAATTTCAAAAAGGCTCTCATTCTATTAATTGGAATGGTGATGATGAATTTGGAAAACCTGTAAGTTCAGGAAATTATTATTATAAATTGAATGTTAATGGAAAAACTGAAGTGGTAAAGAAATGCTTGCTACTGAAATGAAAAAGATGCCACTAACAAGCGCATCGGCAGTCGGGTCGGTTGGTAGTTTTTGCCTGAACCTAACGGTTCAGGGTTTGGACTGTTTGTTTACGGCTGAATCATCCTGATTCCGCCGCATGCGCAGAACATTACACGGCATTGATTTAAAAGATTGGTCGTTTAAATAATTCTTTAATTTTTCGAAGTTTACGGTAGCTTGAGTTTTCATGATTGCGGCTTTAAATTTTCTGGTTTTCTTAGTTCTTTAAATGCAAATAAAACGAAATTGGTTTGT
>DRBZ01000025.1 GCA_011043895.1 Candidatus Cloacimonadota bacterium | reverse complement strand
GTAATTGTAGCTCTCAAGGATAAAAGAAATTCATTGGAAAAGATTGATATTGAAGATTCATATTTGAATGCACTATTCAAAAAGGTTCATGAAATCAAAGAAAAATATAACGTGGAGATAAATTTTGGATTATCTGACCTTGTGAATAACTGTGGAATAAATGCATCCCCTATTGATCAATATTATCTAACTGACGAATTCAATGAAATATTATTCTCAACATTACAAAAAGCAATGGATCAGCTTATAAAAGAAAGAAAAGCAGAAGGAGATCATCTCGAGGAATTTTTTATTACATCAATCAATAAGATTGAAGTTTCACTCAACACTATTGAACATTCAATACCAGAATATCTAGAAGAAATTACACTAAAGGTAAAAAATATCTGCAAAGATATCACAAATGATGAAGAAATCAATTTATCAAAATTCAATGAAGAAAAATTACTTTCAGAAATTAATTACTTCATTGATAAATCAGATATTACTGAGGAAATTGTACGATTAAAAAGCCACCTTAAAAAATTACGTGAAATAATATCTGTAAAAACCAAACCAATAGGACTTTCCATAATATTTATTGTACAGGAAATGCAGCGGGAAATAAGTACAATATCTGCAAAATATCATAACGTATCAATCTTTCCAGATGTGATAAATATTAAAGAAGAGATCGAGAAATGTAAGGAACAAGCATTAAATGTCGAATAAAGAACCACTCTATTCCTGGACTTCATTTCCTTTTGTGGAATTCCCCATCTCTTCTGCATTAGTATTAGCTTTTTTTGTACTGGTAGCAGTATTTGTCTTTTCCATAACATATAATGTTTTTTGGGTGTTACTCTCGCTTATTTTTCTTTTTTCGTCGTTATTTGCTTATTTTGCTCCAACAGTTTATAAATTCTATGATGATCATGTTTTCTTGAGAGTAGGAATTTTTAAACGAACAAGAAAATATTCAGAATTCAAATGCTTCTATGCGGACAAAAAAGGTGTCATGCTCAGTACGTTCAATAGACCTCGAGGTCTGGATAGATTCAGAGGACAATCAATTCGATTTACAAAAAATCAGGACGAAAGAGATGAAATACTTAAGTTCTTGGACGAAAAGATTGGAAATAAATTCTGATGAACTTTCAGGAATTGTACAAAAAAGTAAAGGTTTATATCGAGAAACACCCGAAACAAGAATATAAAATTCATAAACTTAGCTCGGTATTTCATTTAAAAAAGAAGCATTATAAAATACTGAAAAAAGTGCTTAGAAATCTACAGGGTGAAGGATTATTAGTGAAGAGAAAACGATCATATACAACTCCCCCATCGAACATCAAACATATTGGTACTTTTGACGCTACAGCACTTGCGAAGAACTATCCCTTCGGATACATAGAAACAGAACATGGTGATGTGAAAGTATATATTGAAAATACACTGAATGCTTATCATCAGGATATCGTAGAGTTCATTGTACTCAAAGAAACAAAGCAGGGATCTGTTGGAAAGATTACTCGAATAATGGAACGTATGAATTCGATACTCATCGGATCTTGTTTTCATGTTAATACACATATATATTTTGTATCGGATAATCCTAAGATTGATACAGAAATTGAGATCATCGAACCTACAGATTTCAATGAGATTCGTGATAAGAAAGTAGTCATTGAGATCACTGATTGGGGAAATAGAGCTCAGGATATACTCCCACAAGGTAAATTAAAAGAGACTCTTGGTTCTTTGGAGGATCCCAATGTTGATTTTCTTTCTATCATTAAAGAATATGGCCTTCCGAAAGATTTCTCCGAAGAAGTGATGAAAGAAGTTGAAACATTCCCTGATTCTGTATCAAAGTATGAGATCTCTCGCAGAAAGGACTTCCGGGAACTCCTTACTTTTACAATTGATCCAAAGACAGCAAAAGACTTCGATGATGCAATCTCTTTGGAGAAGCAGGAAAATGGAACCTACAAGCTGTATATTCATATTGCAGATGTTTCTCATTATGTGAAATATCCATCTGTTCTTTTTAATGATGCTTATGAACGAGGTACCAGCGTATATCTACTGCAAAATGTCATTCCAATGCTTCCTTTCAAGTTAAGTAACCAACTTTGTAGTCTTCAACCTGATGTAGAACGGTTAACACTTACAGTTATTATTAATTATGATCAGGATTTCAATGCACTTGGATCAAGTATGTATCCATCAGTTATCCGAAGCGATCAACGACTTAATTATGAGCAGGTAGATCAGTTATTTGAGACCGGAGATAATCCTGATATACATCCTTTGATTAAAGAAAATCTACTTTTAATGCGACCACTAGCACAGCACCTTACCAAAGAAAGATATGCTCGCGGAAGTCTTGATTTCGATCTTCCTGAATCGGAATTTGTATTTGACGAGCAGGGAGCTCCCGTCGATATATTACGTACGCATCAAACTGAAAGTCATTTACTCATCGAGGAGTTCATGCTTGCCGCAAATGAATTCGTGGCAAAACTTATTGCCCAAAAATGCAATGCAGGTATATTCAGGATTCACGAATCACCAAAATCCGAGAAACTCACTGAGTTTGCACATATTGCAAGAGCATATGGTCATAATATGGCTATGACCCATAAGAATACACATACTGCAATCAAGCACTTCTTGAACTCACTAAAGGATGAGGATCAGCACAGAGTTTTCGATTACCTGCTTCTACGTAGTCTGATGAAAGCGAAGTACTCCTATCAAAATGTTGGTCATTTCGGACTTGCATTGGATTCCTATACTCATTTCACCTCCCCTATTCGGCGATTTCCTGATCTTATAGTTCATCATCTGATTAAGCAGTCTCTGTTCGAATGGACGACAAAACGTTTCAGTTTGGATGAGATTAAAAGTTTTTCCCAGCATTCATCAGCAATGGAAATAAGAGCAATGAATGCAGAGAGAAGTCTCGGGCAGTTGAAGAAAAACAGATTTATGAGAAAAAATATGGATAAGGTTTTCGAAGCACTAATTGTGAACTTCAACAATCAGAATGTGTTTGTAGAGCTTATTACCTATCCAATAGAAGGCTATATTCCACTTGAAACCCTGGGCAAAGACTATTTTGAGTTTGACCAATCAAGATACTACGTTATTGGTAAAAGAAGTAAACAGAGATTCTCTCTTTGTCAGAAAATACAGGTGCGAGTGAAGAGGATAATTCACAATATAGAGTTTGAATTGGTTCGAGAATGAATAATAATAACAACCAGAGTGAAGAAATCGTTGAGCTATGCAAAGCACGTAATACATTGCAATTTGAAGCAATAGCTGACGTACTCGAACAAAATAACTTTCCTTATACTTATCGCAGGAAGGGATTATCTCTTGGTACTTTTTTTGAATATTCAAGCAAACGTAGTTATATTCAGGTTTTGGTATATGAGGAGGATAAGGAAAGAGCACTGGAGCTTATCGAGCCAATATTAATGACCTTGTAAAAAATGTTATTTATAAAATATTACCTGAATGAGGGATTAGAAATCTATACATATTTAAGAACTTACTTACTGTCAGGGATACCCCTAAAAATTTGGAGGTGATTTCTGTGGATTACTATAGATAAAGGGTTTGCGATATATTTTGGTTGGAAAATTACTTTCCAGTAAATCTGAAAATTTAACATAAAATACTTTTGTCACCCTGATCCGTCGTCTGGCGGAGAAGGGTCTCCCATACT
>DRBZ01000001.1 GCA_011043895.1 Candidatus Cloacimonadota bacterium | reverse complement strand
TTTGGCTGTCAACCTCGATTCCACCATTACTTTGCTTGATAATTCCATATACAGTTGCAAGACCGAGTCCAGTACCTTTGCCTACTTTCTTTGTTGTAAAGAAGGGCTCAAATATTCGAGAAATAGTATCCTTGCTCATACCGGAACCTGTATCTGTCACATCAATAACAGCATAATTTCCTGGACTAAGTGATTCGACATGTCCAATAATTTCATCCTCATGAATAGTATAAGAATAAGTTTTAATCGTAAGTTTTCCACCATTATGAATAGCATCTCTCGAATTCACAGCAAGGTTCATGAGTATCTGATCAATCTGATTACTATCTGCTTTTATAAATAAATTATCCTCAAACTCAGTATTTAAAATTATGTCCTCGCCAATTAATCTTTGAAGCATCTCTCGAACATCTTCAATTACTTTATTCAGATTGAGGATTCTTGGTTCGATTATTTGCTGCCTGCTGAAAGTGAGAAGTTGCTTAGTCAATGAAGCAGCTCTGCCACCGGCTTTACGGATTTCTTTCAACTCACCATAAATCGGATCTGATTTATTCAATTTCCGAAGTAGAAGATCGCAGCGTCCATTGATTGCGGTTAGCAGATTGTTGAAATCGTGCGCAACTCCACCAGCAAGACGGCCTATGGTTTCCATCTTTTGTGTTTGACGAAGTTTCTCTTCACTTTCCTTTAACTCTTGCTCAAGTTTTTTGGATTCTGTAATATCTTCACATATGGTAACAACAGCGATCGGAAAACCCTCAGCATTTCTTACTATATCTGAAATAAGACGAACTGGAAAGGACTCTTCATTTCGAGTGATGTTATTACTTTCCCTTGTCATGCCTTTCCATTTCATAACTTGGTCCATCTTCCATGGCTGTAATTTCTTTGTAGTAGCAAAAATTCGGACATCTTTGCCAATTAATTCATCTGGTTCCCATCCATGCATATGTGCATCTGCAGGATTAGTGTATAGTATTTCGCCCTTTGTGTTTGAAATAGTAACACCAAGCTTCATCGTTTCTACTGCTTTTTTAAGCTGTAGATATTCTTCTTCTTTATTGAGGAGAGTAGTTTTTTCTGAATCGTTCATGTATGTCCTTTGATCAAGAAATATTATTGATGTTTAATATAACTAAACTGTTCCTAATGAATAAAAACGATCTTTCCAGGTGTGGTGAAAATAGATGTATTGATTTTGTATAAATAGATTCCAGGTGAGATTGAATTACCTTTTGAATCAACTCCTGTCCAATTCAAGATATTTGAGTTATTGAAGTCATTATCGGTAAACTCTATAATAAGACACCCCTTAATATTATATATTGATAAATATTCTACGCGCTCTTGCATTTTAGAGAGGTCAAAAGTAATAGTGTGCCTGAAAGGATTGGGATATGTTGAAATCCCTAATGTGCTGCTATTAAGACAGTTAACACTTATTTGTCCAACTGTAAGATTATAAGGATTTACAGGATCACCAATTGTTGTGCCGTCTTCAAAGTTTATTTCTTCATTGCAGTTATAAACCGAGTCGTTATTCGAATTATAGATTTTAAAAGTAATTGTTTCACCATTATTATTACCAACTATTGTGAAATACCAATAGCCATCCCAATATGGAGGATTGTCGGGTTGCCATACGCCCAAAGACCTGCAGTCCGATTCACCGCCAGGACCAAAGGCAGCAGCAATATTGCAACTATCAATGCCTGTAAAAGGTTCATCGTACAGAAGAATATCAGCTAAAACAACCATTGAGTATTGAGTACCCTGAATTGGATCCCAATCAGGTGGTGAAGAAAAAAGCATTGATGCATTGAGAGAAAGAATTACTAAAATTAAAAGGATTTTTCTTTTCATGACTGCCCCTCAAATAAAAAAGTGGGAAGGAAGCAAGTGCTCCCTTCCCCGATTAATATTTTATTGTACCATCAGCATCTTTTTAACAACGGAAGATGCTCCAGCAGTTAGTTTATAGAAGTAAATGCCATTTGAAAGTTGAGTACCGTTCTCATCTAAGCCATTCCAGGTTAATGCATATTCTCCAGCATCCTTATGAGTAGAAATAAGAGTCTTTACCTTTTGACCAAGTATGTTGTAGATAGAAAGTTCTACATGAGAGGATTCGGGAATGTAATAGCGTATTGATGTTGAAAGATAGAATGGATTGGGTTGATTCCTGTACAGTTCAATAATTGGGCTTGAATTATGAGTCTTTTCTAAACTAATTTCGTAAGGTTCAGAAATTTTACCAAGAATGATATCATTTTCGAAAACAATTGTTTGGTTGCTTATGAAGTATTCATCGGTTTCATTATTCACAGCCTCAAAATGTAGAATTGTAGATTCATTTCCAACAATTGTGAAGTACCAAATATCATTCTGGTATGATCCAATAGAATGGCAATTTCCGCACTCATCAAATATACCAGTTGATATTGCAGAAGGATTATCTATGTTTACAAGATCAACAATTGCAATCATGTTTTTGTCATATCCGGAAAGAACTTTCCAGCCCAACGGATTGCTGGTATAAACAATAGGAGAAAAACCTTTAGTTGCTTCTGCAATAGGATAGGTTAGCGTGTCTACTGCATTCATATTCATCTTGTAGCTCACGCCGGGCTGCATAGTTAGAAGGTCTCCAATATAACTGCCGTTATAATAAACTGCAGATTTTGTCTGTGTTTTAATTGAATGTACATTGCTTCCAATGCTTTCAAGGGCTTGGTTAAGTGTTAGTTCTTCAGCAGGATAATATCCAATCCAGTTGTAGTTACAAGAGTAGGTTGAATCATAGGAAAGTGGAATGGGATGTGTTTCAGGATTTATACGATATCCTGTTACAGTAAAGGGATCAAACGAGTTAAGCATATTTAGAAGATATCCAACTCCATCTGTGATATCAGTAAGAGTACCAACCCACGTTCCTGGAGGATCAGTGTAAGTTGATGATTGGGTTTGATCCTTTATCTGGAAGCCATCACTGCCAAGAGATGCAAGAATCGTATTAATAGAAGTGTTTGCAGGATGAACATTGAATGATATCCAGTTCCATTCTGAGATAAGAGAGAAATCTTGATCTACCTCATTCTGTGCAACAACATCAAGTTGAGAGATTGTGCAGTCTTCAAAGATAATTGTTTCATAACAATCATAAATACTGTCAGTATCAGTATCAAAAATCTTGAAGCTGATTGTATCTGTGCCGGAGTTGTTATTGCTGACCATTGGGAGATACCAATAGCCATCTAAGGTATAGTATCCTCGCCAGAGAGGATGGTTCCCTTCTTGCCAGGTTGCAATGCCACGGCAATCAGAGGTTCCTCCGGAACCAAATGCAGCAAATTGATTGCTTCCTGTATTTGTAAGATAGATACCATCCAATGATGTGGTTACATAAGCGATCATTGTGTATTGTGTGCCGGGAATCACCTCCCAGTTCAATAGCGTTATATCAACATTTGTCGTATAATTAGCAATAACCTCAACGTCTTGGATCGTGACGGTTGTGTAGTCGTCCAGAGATGCAGTTACATCATAAGTGCCATTCTCGAGAAGTATCTCATAATACCCGGTAGCATCAGGACTAACATTAACTGTATCTGAAGTTACTTCAACGTTAGTGACAACACCTGCACCACCTTTAAGTGTAATTGTGCCCGAGATCCAACCATCATATTTAATGAGCAGAAGGAGGAAATTGTTACCGGTTGTCT
>DRBZ01000100.1 GCA_011043895.1 Candidatus Cloacimonadota bacterium | reverse complement strand
GGAAAGAGCGTTGAAGCGGTTGCGGAATGCGTGCGTGAGATTCTCTCTGCGGAGGAAAGCGTTTTGCGAGAACACACGGAGGAACGCAGGAAAGAAATGTTAGCGAAGTATGAGGTTGGTGGCGTGGACTGGAGCGAATATGTGGAAGATGTCTTTGCTCACTGCGATGACTGTTGATTCTTTGTTCAGACCGATTGTGGAGCGAAGTGCATTCGCAGGTAAAATTGCGAGATTTCTTGCGAGACTCGGCGTAACGCCAAATTTCCTTTCTGTGCTTTCACTCATTTTTGCTGCGATTTCAGGCATTCTTTTCGCAGTTTCAAGCGGAGAGTGCGGAAACTTTAACATTTTTCTGTTTTTTGCAGGTGTTTTTGTTGCTGCGAATGCTGTTTTTGACACGCTTGACGGCGTTCTTGCTCGTGAGACGGGAAACGCAACTCGCAAAGGCGACTTCCTTGAGCATGTGCTTGACCGCTATGCCGATGTTTTCATTCTTCTCGGCATTATTTTCGGTGGATATGCCCGTTGGGATGTCGGAGCGGTTGCGATTGTCGGCGTTCTCCTCTCCTCTTACATCGGCGTGCAGGCACAGGCAGTCGGCTTGAAGCGTGTTTACGGCGGAGTTCTCGGCAGAGCAGACCGCTTGCTGCTCATTCTCGCAGCGACTTTCCTGAATGCTTTCCACACGAAGCCAGTCATCGCAAATCTCTCTTTCCTCGGTCTCGCAATATTAATCATCGCTTTCCTCTCTCATTTGACAACAATACAACGATTCTTTTATGTTTGGCAAAAACTTCGCAATGACTGACGCTGACAGGTGAAAATAGGGCAACTTATTCACACTTCCACCGGAAGAGGATGTGCTATGCCTCAGGCTTGACCACCGAAGCACAGTGCCCACTCCTTTTCATTTTTGTTCGGAAAATATGAACATTTTCGTTAATTTTATAAAATCTTTCTTCCTATTAGGAGGAGGGGGTGATGGAAAAAAAATGAAAAAAGGGATTACGTGGCTGGTGCTGGCATTTATAGTAGGTAGCTTCAGCAGCATCGGAGCAGTAAACGCATACGAAGTAGGTGTTGAATGGACAAATACTTATGGATTTGACTACAACGACCCGGATGAAGGCTTGATCCATTTTGGACATTTGAGTGGTTGCGATGACGATGCTACGGATTTCTACAACAAACTTGGAAATGACGGCTGGTCAAAGGATTTCAACTGGGGTGATGCCAATGCATGGGAAGAGGACTTCAAGAAAGAGAGTCTTGGTGGAACCGATTACAATTGGATAGATGAAGTAGATTTTGCATTTTATGCGGGACACGGAAGTCCTACGGGATTCTATTTCAATAATGACCACGACGACAAGAAACTCCGAGGCATAGATACCCATCACGATGCTGAATGGGGCGACCTCGATCTTGAATGGATAGCCTTGGCATGTTGTGAAGTGCTTAAGAACAGCGATGATGATGGTGAGTGGTACGAACGATGGGGATATGAGGTATTCAAAGGTCTTCATCAGATAGAAGGATTTGATACGTCTATTAGTGACAACCCTAACCATGGCGAGACATTTGCAGACTATATGATAGTCAACGAGTATACCATAAAAACCGCCTGGTTTAAGATGGCTGATGATATAGAATCCGCTGGTAAGAGAGCAGTAGTTATAGGCGTTTGCGATGAGGGATACGAGACCTGGAACGATCACCTGTGGGGACATGGTAGCGTTGCTTCTGACAATACAGACCCGAGTTGCCTTTTCTGGGCAGTGCATACAGTTTAAGGGAGGGATGGAAATGAAAAGGATTGTAGTATTTCTGGTAGCAATTGCGGTGCTCGGTGTTGTAGCAGCGGGTTTTGCCAATAATTCCATTGAGGGGTTTACCTCGTATGAACCTGTGCAGTCAGGAATAATTATCCATTATGGAAACGGCAGCGTCGAAGTGCTAACTCCGGGAGTGTCAGAATTTGATGAGCTGTGGGAATCTTCTTTAAATGCGCTCAGGTCAATAGAAGCGCAATTAAGATGCCCCGTTCCCTATGATTTGAAAGAGAAAATCGCAGACTGCACTTATGTGGAAGTAATCTTCCCCGAAACCACGAATATAAGTATAACAATGTATGACACGAACACGAGTCATGACATCGAACTCGATGGAGCGATAATCATGCTCAGCGGATGCAAAAACGAAGCACAAATAGGCTGCAAAATTTTCACTGGTAAGAGAGGTTATACTAACTGGACAGGCGATACCGGGTATTTTGTGCCGAACAGCTCAAAGGATGTCAAATATATGGCTGTTTATGTGGCGAATGTAACAGCGATAAAGGCACTTAAAGAACTGATATGTGAGTCTGAGTCACAAAAGACGAATCCAGAGATTGTTTTAGGTGAAGGCATGACCCTTCCAGACACACCTGATAAAATGATGGTTTACAAAGTCAAGCGTCCGGAAGTTACCGTGGAGAAAGTTCTCGCACTCGCAGAAGCATTAGGGCTGGAAGGCAATATAACAGAAACTGACGAGAAATTTATCGTGAGGAATGGCTCTTTTGAACTTGAGGTGCTCAAAGCTTCAGGGAGAGTCGCATACGCAGACCTATCAAAAATATACGGCGACATAATCAATCCTCCAAATCTGCCATCAGAGGATTCTGCCATCGAATCTGCCATAAAATTTTTGAGTGATAAGGGACTGATGCCTTCTGATGCAGAGTTCAGCAAAGTCGTGACAGATTTCGCTGAAATAGCGAGAAAAGACCCAAATACAAGTGAAGTAAGCGTGGAGAAAATAGACCTGGTGATGCAAGTAATGTTCAGCAGGGAGATTGATGGCTTTCCTGTCGTTGGACCTGGGTCAAAATTGAAGGTATACATAGGCGATAACGGAGATGTAGTCGGCGTTTACAAGTGCTGGAGGGCGTATGAACCTTATGAACAGTGTGCTATATTGACATCGGCAGAGGCGTTTGAGAGACTTAAGGAGAAAGGGATACACGGTGTAAGAGCGATAACTGGTGAGAAAATAACAGTGAAAGAAGTGTATTTAGCATATTATGCACAACCCGCTGTTGATGACCAGGAATATTTCCAACCCGTATTTGTGTTTGAGTTGGATACTGGAAGAGGGGAAATAATCAAGCAATATATACCAGCACTGCGAGATGAATTAGAAAACGACGATGGCATGCCTTCAGAGAAACCTCAATACACAGAAAGAATACTAACGCCAGCACCAGATGAGGAAGACAATGAATGAGTGAAAATAAAAAATACAAGTTTTCTCTCTTTTATTTTTTACCTGTGATGAAATGACGGACAATAAAATAACGCTTGACAGAAAAATACTTCGTGCATTATCGTCAGATACAAGAATAAATATTCTCAAAAGTCTAAATATAAGGCCCATGACCGTGAGTGAATTATCAAGGATACTGAATCTTCCAAAATCAACTATTCATGAAAATTTGGAAAAATTAATTGATGCTGGTTTGGTGAAGAAGAACAAGAGCGAGGGAAGAAAGAGGGTATACTATGAGCTAACAGAGAAAGGAAGGAGACTGCTCCTATCACATAAGACAAGGATAATACTGCTTTTATCTTCTGCTGCAAGTTTTATTTGTGGGATTATTGCGATATATTTTTCCATCAAAATTCCAGAAGAAGCTGTGAGAGCTGTGAGGCGTGTTCCTCTTGAGCAAAATTATTTGATTTTCGGCGTGATTTTGCTCTCACTTGGATTTCTATTTTTATATCTGGCTTCCCGCAGCCATATCAATGAGATTATATGATAAACCTTTGCTTTTTGTTCGGAAAATCTGAACATTTTCGTTAGTTTTATAT
>DRBZ01000026.1 GCA_011043895.1 Candidatus Cloacimonadota bacterium | reverse complement strand
CAACTAATGTCGTTGATGAAGGGATCTATGAATGGAATAATGAAGCAACAGAAACTGTGAGTGTTACCTGTCTCCTTTACATCAGACCCGCATGCCAGGATGTTAATGGAAACCTTTTAGACGATGTCAGTTACGAATTCGTTGATTATCCAACATATAAAGGAACTTGTGACCACAACGAATATATTAAAGCTCCAGGCTTTGGAACTTATAAAGTTAAATTCACGAAAGGAGATTTGGAAGCGGTAGTTACATTAGAATCGCATTCAAAGCCATTCGCAGGAACTGTTGTAACCTTGCGCAAAAAAGAAGGCTCGATCTATGCAACATCCACTCCTTCTGGTGCGAACGTGTATCTCGATGGATCATACAAGGGAACATCACCGCTAACGATTTCAAACGTTCCTGTTGGCTCGCATACTGTTAAATTCACAAAAACAGGTTATAAAGATTGCGAGAAGACGGTAACAGTTTATGCAAATCAGCAAAGGAATGTCCACTGCTCTCTAGAGGAAGAGAAATTCTACATCAGACCCGCATGCCAGGATGTTAATGGAAACCATTTAAACGATGTCAGTTATGAATTCGTTGATTATCCATCGTATAAAGGAATTTGTGATTACAACGAGTATTTGATAGCTCCGGGTCATGGAACCTATAAGGTCAAATTCACGAAAGGAGATTTGGAAGCGGTAGTTACATTAGAATCGCATTCAAAGCCATTCGCAGGGACTGTTGTAACTCTGCGGGAAAATTTTGGGAAAAATAAACCACCAATCGCCAACGCTTATGGTCCCTACTCCGCAAACATAAATGAACCCGTCCAATTCTGCGGCTCTGGAACAGACCTAGATGGAGATGCGATTATTGCCTATGCATGGGATTTCGACAACGATGGGATAACAGACAGTACGCTACAAAACCCAACACATTCGTGGGCTATCGCAGGAACATATTATCCAACCTTGAAGGTTAAAGATGAAAGAGGTGCATGGAGCAAGCCAGATGAATGCACGGTGCTCATCATAGAGGCTTACGATTACGACGGTAAAATAATTAGTGTGAGTTCTGATCCTTATTTCTCAACGGATAAGCCTGTTATCATTGGCGTTGATATAAAAAACACGGGAAGTATTGATGAAACGTATAAGCTGAATTTGGAGGTGTATAAGGACAGCGAAACAATCTACGATAACACTATTGAAGACATACATCTTTCATCTGGAGGAACTACCTCTGAAGAATTCAGCATTTCCGGATTATCATTAGGATCGTACTCTTTCACGTTAAACCTAGAAAACTCAAATTATGCCTTCTATGATTCTGCACATGGTGAATTCAAAGTAATCAATAAGACGGCAATTTTTATGTTAGAAGATGATGCTAATTCACTAAAAAGAGTTGCTTTTAATGAACTTGACCAAATGGTTGGTATTGTGACGGATACAACGCATGAAATGATACAGGATGCTACATGGACGTTGATTTCAGGACCAATCAAAAAAAAGATTTTAGGTTTATTCTCCAGTGATATCCTCAAAATAGAAGGTGTTGCTGAGCAAGATGTGGATGTTGCGGCGCCACTGATAGTTACAGAAATTTTTGATACGATGGGTAATGTCGTTGAAGAATTTGGCGAGAAGAGTCTTGAACTTAAACAAGGATTATATAATGCCTTCAGAAAGGGTTATACCGAACCAGAAGAATTTAAAATAATACAAAGGGATAAGGATTTTGAAGAATTCGTTGAGAATAGACCATTGGAGAGGAGTGATAAGGTTATTCAGCTATTCAAGTACGGCGAAGCGGCAGTTTCTAACATTGTAGAGTCGAGACCATGGTTTGTGATTGGACCTTTTGACATTAATGGCCCTCTACCCGGAGGAGAAGTATCTTACAAAATCACATTGCAAGAGGAGAGAAATAGATACAACGATGTCAAAAAAGTATCCTGGGTGTTACCAATATTACAAATTATAATTGCAATTATTGTACTTATTGCCGTTGCACTTGCAGCCATCGGCACCAGTGGAGCTGTACTTGCTGCTTTACCAGGAATCCTCGGACCACTAAAAACCATACTTACTGGCTTGACATTGTTATCCAAATGTGCATTAGTATCCCTAATGGTGGCTATGCTTCTCACAGTACCTCATATCGCCCCTGAAGTTACGCAAGAACACGATGCCACTCTTGATTTCATTGAAGCTTTAGTAAGTCAACAAGCTCCTTCTGCAAAGGTAACATCAATAAAAACAATAGAAAGAAGTATTGAATTTGGCAGGCCCACAGGATTATCTATCGAGCTAAATGAAGAAACAACAGAAAAAATTATTGGGTTAGTGGTATCCCCAGATGGTAGGGTTATTGACATAAAACCTTGTCAACCTTACAATACTAAACATATCTCAGGGTCAATCAAACTACCTCATCATCCTGGGAAATACAAGATGTTTGCTATGACCCACGATGATATGATGAAGTCCTCAATCGCTGAAATTGAAGTTGAGCAAGTATCTCCTCAAATTACTACAACTATCTATACGGACAGGCACTTCTACAATTGCAGCGAAACGGTTGTCGTATTTGCTAACTTCACAAATCCTCTCAATGTAAGCGTAGATAATTTAATGTATAGCATCGATGTTCTGAATACCACTTATAATAAAACCGGATTTTTGTCTTTAAATCCGGAATCTTCTAAGATAGAAACGCTAAGCATCACACCAGAGGAAAATGGAACCTATAAAGTAAGATCAACAATATTTGCCGGACTTTATGAAGTTGATTCTGCGGAAACTGGATTTACCGTGGAAAATGGGTTAGGAGTTGCTGTAAACGTCGAGTATCAAGAAATCTCTGATCCTAGCGCCAACGTCACAGCTAATCTCTCCATTAAAAATATTGGAACTATAGATTATGAAGGGGATATAGAAATAAAAACTGTGAACGAGCTTAAAGGTTACGAAGAGGTATACACATCCGTAGAGAGCATCTATCTAAATGAGAGCGAAGAGAAGAAAAAAGGCTACTTGATACTTCCAGAAGAAAGCGCAAAACCTGGAATATACCGAACATATCTCGTTATCGATGACACCCCTTATATACTTTCCTTCACGGTGAGGGCTGAAGGGACAATTTTCATAACAGCGAAGACCGAAAAAGTAGTATATTCAAAGCCGGAGAGCGTAAATGTAAATATATCTGTAATGGATGTGGCGTTTAATTGTACAAGTGCAGAAATAAATTTAACACTAATTGATCCCAATGGTAATAAGTCATATTTTGACGTAACGGGTGCAAACGGATCTTACTCCGCTGTAATACCACCATATAAAAAATCAATAAATGGAACTTATTTTGTATTTGTAACGGGAAATAAAGAAGACTATAGAGTTTACGATGACAAAACATTTTTTGTGGTGAATGAGAGAACGAAGCTAAAAAGTGAAATTCCCGCCAACGTTAAGCTAAATACAATAGATAACTTAAATTTCTTAATCAAATCAGATAAAGGTCTGCCAATAGGAAACTCTTTTGTCACTCTAACCGGGTGTGGCTTCAATGAGACAAAAATGACAGATGACGACGGGAGGGTTATATTTAGTGCAAAGTATTTGAATGAGACCGGAAAAATCGAAGTAAAAATCGAGAAAGGTGGCTATTCAAGCTTTTTTAAAGAGATAGAAGTTATTGGTGAAGAAGAAAATATTTTCGACACCGGCGCACCCTCAAATCCATATCCCTCAATAGCTGGCACGCATACTGGAACAATCACGCCAAATCGAACGATTACTGTGAACAAACTTTACACTTACCCATGTGCGGG
Source organism: Candidatus Cloacimonadota bacterium (assembly GCA_011043895.1). Lineage (GTDB taxonomy): Bacteria > Cloacimonadota > Cloacimonadia > JGIOTU-2 > JGIOTU-2 > Celaenobacter. The sequence goes on along the minus strand of DRBZ01000026.1, from coordinate 49 downwards.
AACAGGCGGGCATACTGAGTCTATCGAGCTGTATGATGAAAACGGGAAT
>DRBZ01000038.1 GCA_011043895.1 Candidatus Cloacimonadota bacterium | reverse complement strand
TTATCATCGTAAACTCTCAGCTTTTTGCACTTCTCTGCATTTTTTTTGGGAGTTTTGTACCTACACAAATACTCGTAGTCAAGTTATTCGTCAGCATTTGAGATGTTTTTCAGGGGAGATTACAGTAGTCATCATCGGGATTGTGCCAGATCCTTAAACGAACAAAATTTATATGATGATCTTTAAAGATCTCAATTGCATTTTTTAATACCATTCTCGGTAAAAATGCCACCATTTTCTTCAATCTTGAGTAATGAAGAAATATCCACTCAGCGGATAAAATCAGCATACACGGTGAATTGAAATAGAAGAATGATTGAAATTAATATTATTGAAATTCTTTTCATAAAAAAATTCAACAAAGGTGTCACGGAGTAGTCCATGACACCTCTTTCAATACATCATGCAGAAAATCACTAATGACGATTATCACCTTAGTCTAATACAACAAATATACCTTTACTTATATTTGAAACATGAGTCCGAGTACAATATAATGGAACAACGCGAAGTTATACACCTCATCATTATCTGCTCCACCTTCGAGTAATCTGTACCCCAGTTTTATTTTTAGCTTATCCGTGATAAAACCCGTCCATCCGGCAAAAATATCTTCTACTCTTCCTTGTGGAGCAGCCAGTGCATCACCTTCTATACGTAAATCCATACATTGTGTAAATTTCCATGCAAGAAGGAAATTTATGAGTGGAACAAATCCTACATTCTTCTTTGAAGATTCTACTTCGTCAGCTGGCAATCCACCCGAGGCATCTTTTCCTTTTATGTATATTTCTGCATCTCTGATCTTTGCAGTCAAACCAATCCCTATTGTGATTTTTTTTGAATTTACAAAATCCCATCGATAAGAAAGTCTCCATGAGTTGAATCTATACCTGGCTTCTGTTTCATATGTTGCACTAAAATTTTTTCCATTGAATAGAATATTCTGTTTTAGATCTCCTTTGTAAGTCTTGGTAAAAGGTGCCAACAGTATGGAGATAGTATGCCGTTTTGAAAAAGTATAACTGAATCTTGCTCGAAAGAAAGGCGAAGCTTTTGATCCGATATCTTTTTGCAACGAAAAAATAGCAGGTGGATTAAGATTTCCTGGGACTCGCACATTGTTATGCCCGCTGAAATTCAATCCTGATTCGAAATCAGCCCAGAACTCAGCATATAAATAACCTGAAAGAAATATCACTAACAAAGTAACTATAATACTACATTTTTTTATCATGCTCTCACCTTACATTTTCTTCTAGCTTAACACCTAATCCATCAGCTAGTCTGTTAACAAAATTAAAATACGAAGCAACACAACAGATATCATGAATAGCACGATCATTAAAACCATTATCGCGTAGTGTTTCAATATCCTCTTCTTTAATACTCGATGGATTTTGTGTCAATTTTACTGCATAATCAAGCATTAGTATATCTGGCCGAGACAACCCACTGGTTGAATAATCTTTTCTCACTGCTGAAATAAAAGATTCTGTATTATTAATGCCGGGATATTCTGTAGTATGCTGAAATTCTCTACGGAGATCCTCCCCGTGATGAACAATTCAGTAGTAGCAATTATTTTTTACAGAAACCACCACAGCAATGAGTTGTCTTTGAAACCTGCTTAAAGGACCATCAGTATACATCAGTTCCCGATACATTCTATAGTGATTTTTTATAAAAGAAGAATGCACGCTTGAATTCTGATTATATTTGATTTAACCTTTTTCCCATCAATATCTGGAATTAAATCGTCTGGAAGTATTGCGATAAAACTCATGCTACAGGATTCTCTTTATAAAGATGTACATCTGTTTGGGGGAATGGAATGCTAATACCCTTTTCATCAAAGGTAAGTTTTACTTTCTCCTGCATATCGAAGAACACATTCCAGTATTCTGCAGTATCACACCATACTTTCACAGCAAAATCTACTGAACTATCTCCAAGATTTGATACTGCAATAATCGGAGCAGGATCTTGTAGTACTCTACTATCCTGTTCGACAATACTTATCAATACATCTTTTGCTTTCTTAATGTCGTCTCCATAACCAATACCAAAAGTCATATCTACCCTACGTATAGGTTCCTGAGAATAGTTGGTAATATTGCCATTTGAGAGACTACCATTGGGAATATATATTACTTTATTATCGAAGGTTTTGAGGATCGTATTGAAAATCTGAATCTCGTGCACTTTTCCTAGATACCCTTGTGCCTCGATTACATCTCCCACTTTAAAGGGTTTTAGCAAAAGAATAAGTACACCACCCGCAAAATTCGAGAGACTACCCTGCAAGGCAAGACCAATGGCAAATGTGGTTGCACCAAGAATCGCAACGAATGATGTGGTCGCAATACCGATCATTGAAGCAACGCTAATAAGGAGTAATATCCTCAGCCCAATAGATATGAGACTCACAAGGAAACGCTGTAATGACACCTCTACCTTTCCTTTATCCATTGCTTTAATGATGATCTTTTTAAGCCATTTAATAATAATGTTACCAACTATCAGTACTACAATTGCCAGCAGCAATTTAGGTCCATAGCCCATAATTAGCTCGATTCCTTTTTTCAAGTAAGGATTGGCTGTTGAAATAACTTCCATCATCTATTCCTTTCTTTATTTTCTTCTTTCGGTTTTACATACCAGTATTTTTGCCCTGCAAGAAACTCATCAATACCTTTTCTTTTTATTTTTGATATATTCTTTTTCATAGCATCACCATGAGCTTTCTGAAGAAAAGTGAATTTTTCACATGCATCAAATTCATTGCATTCCCAGCAACCTGAGATACCCTTTTTTTCACAGCACTTTCTTATACTGCACATGGGATTCCCTCCACCTTCCCTGCATACATGCCCACATCGCATCTTTACAAGCAAGCCCAGCACCCTATAGCAGGTTTCGTAGTTTTTGAAATCTTTAAAGAATGATATTTCGGCAAGCGCCTGGCTCACTTTATCATAACGATAAGTCCGCAGTTCTTTCCTTAGGTCTCGGGCAAGATCGGCAAGTACTCCGCTATGACTTGGACACTCTGCACAATATAATCCGCAATATGCGATTTCATTGATCTTTTCTGACATATTATGTTTTCCAACTAGTCTATTCCATGGTTGTTCCACAGCCCTGAAGTACATCTCCATCAAAGGTTATCACAAATAGATACGGAAAATACTGCTGGCTTTTGGCATCATAACATTTTGAGCGAAGAATCTCAACAGTGAGTGTATGGTTATCATTCTTAGTCATATAAGTGGAGGTATTTACAGTCGATTCATCTGTCTTCACATAAGGAAAACGATACATCATATTTCCTTTTTCAAAACCAATCACAATTTCCACATCAGGAACAATGGTGATATTCCATTTTGGATCATCATTACTCATTGCCCAAAAATAATCCTTGAGCTTTGACGTATCTCCTTGCTTCAAAGGATTGACAAGTTTGCAATTTGTATAGCTCTTTCCATTGATAGTAATCATCGCCATATCGCCCTTGTTCCAGAATTCATTAGTACCATCGCTATATCGCGCACCGGAAGCAGAAATAGCAAGCGGAAGTTTGTAAAATTCATAGTTATGATACACAAACGCTGCGTTTTCCTGATAATGAACCGTGTAATATTCGCCATTTTCACATTGGAATACAAACACATCTTGTGGCGGAGTGTGTATCATAACTGGTTTAGGTGGAGGAGATACAGTGGAACAGGATATGAGCATAATTATCATTAAGACTAAGGATAATACTTTCATTGGAACTCCTTATTAATTTCATGAATAAAGGAGAGTGTCCATATTTTTGTGTAATCTTAATTTTAGTCAATTTGTTTTATCCTATCTTCAAACAAGATATCAAGTTGGGAATAGATCAATCCCCAGTTTCTA
>DRBZ01000067.1 GCA_011043895.1 Candidatus Cloacimonadota bacterium | reverse complement strand
CTGGAATGTTATTGATACAGTTTTTGCTCATCGTAGAAAAATGCTAAGAAAAAGCTTGAAAAATATGCTTGATGATAATGAATTAGAAGCAATGAAAATAACAACAAATATCGAACTGACAAGAAGACCAGAATCCCTTTCAATTGAAGAATTTATAGCTTTATCACATCAAATAAAGGAAATAAAAGGATTATAACATGAAACAACCATGTTTAGGTAAAACACACAGGTGCATGATTAGAATATATAGAAAATCATATAATATGAATAGCCACGAGATAAATCTCGTAGCAAATCAAAAAAAGGAATTTTAATCATATGAAAACATTTGGAAAAGTAGTATTGTGGATTTTTGCTGTATTTGGATTTCTTATGCTGATATTCATGATCTGGATCTGGCGTTCCTTTCCTGCCAAGAAAGAAGTGAAAATTCTCGACAATACCTATTTGGAGTTAAATCTCAGTGGTATGCATTATGATTATAATGAATATGATAATGTCTTTTTTATCAAGGAAGAGATGTCCATAGGTGATATTTGTCGGAAAATCGATAATGCAATGATCGATCCCCGAATAAAGGGAATCATTCTGAAACCGCAGATATACTTCGGCGGTTGGGCTCTCACAAAGGAACTGCGAGATAAGCTCATTGAATTCAGGGAAAGCGGTAAAGAGCTCTATGCCTACATCAATATGACCTATGACAAGGGATATTATTTAGCATCACCTGCCCAAAAGATATATCTTAATCCTAGCAGCACTGCTGGTATTGTACTTGCCGGTATCGGCGTTGAATTGAACTACTATGAAGGACTGCTCGAAAAGATAGGATTGGATGTAACCGTGCTCCACGCAGGCAAGTACAAAGGAAGCGGAGAAACCTTTGACCGACGAACCATGACGCCCGGAATGAAAACGAACATCGACATCATGCTCGATGGACTGTTTCAGACCTATACAGTCGATCTTCAGAGCAGTAGAAATCTATCACCAGCTAAGATTGACAGTATATTTAACCAACGTTCTGAATATTTTATTTCTGGCATTCAAGCACTTGAGATGAACCTCGTTGACTATCTGGGTGATGAAGAGAAATTCACCTGCGAAATCATCGGAGATAATCCTGTGGTGAACATAACAGACTATCCAGCCGATCTGCAACGATATTCTTATGATAAGATCGCTGTTCTTTATGCCCAAGGCGGTATTACCTTCTCAGAAGCAGGTATGTTTGATTCTGATTACAGAAGGATAACTGAGCAGAAGACAATTCATCAACTTGAACGGATTGAAAAGATGAGATCTGTAAAAGGACTTGTGCTTCGTGTGGATAGCGGTGGCGGGAGTGCCCTGGTTTCCGACATCATTCTTAAGAAATTAGAACAACTCAACGAGAAAATCCCTGTCGTTATATCGATGGGCAACGTTGCTGCATCCGGCGGCTACTGGATATCAAGCCAAGCAGATTATATCTTTGCACAGCCAAATACGATCACCGGATCTATCGGTGTGGTAAGTATGATCCCAAACTGGCAAAGTCTGCGTCAGTGGGCAGAAGTGAATACATATCAACTGAAACGTGGCAAGTATGCACTATTCTTCTCTCCGAATTTTACCCCTTCAAACGAAGACATCGCAATTTTACAGAATGACATGAATACGTTGTATCTTGAATTTAAAGATCTTGTTGCTCATGGTCGTCATTTGCCATTGACAGAAGTGGAAGAAATTGCACAGGGACGTATATGGACTGGCCTTCAGGCGGTCGAGAATGGCTTGATCGATGAACTTGGCGGACTTGATGATGCAATTAGAAAAGCTGCTGAATTAGCAAGCCTGGATGAGTATGGCACACTGATCCTCCCCGAAAAGAAAACGCTTATTGATATTCTGCTGAAAAGTGATCTGGGAATTTCTGCTGTAACATTACTCAAGCTCTATGCAGGTGATCTTGAAGTTCCCTTTGTTAAGCAGTTTGATGAAGGTGCGGAGTTGCTGAAATCCTCATTAAATGATCCCTTCCAGTTGCGGATGCCGTATCAGTTAACTATTCAATAATAAGAAAAGGGAGCAAACCAGCTCCCTTGTTTATTATCTCATCAAAATGAGTTTCTTTGAAGTGATCAATTTATCCTTATCATAGACATTACATAAATACAAACCGCTTGCAAGCGGCATCCCATCTTTACCCATACCATTCCATTCATAAGAAAATTCTCCAGATTCCGTCTGTTTGAGAAGGTGCGATGCAACGATCTGTCCTTTAATATTGGTAATAACAATTCTCGGTTCGACAAGTTGTTCTCGAGTGGAGAAATTGATTGATGTGTGTGAATGTACGGGATTGGGATAGATCATCAAACTGTGTGTATGAACTTGAGGATCAACACTGGTAATGTATGCAATATTAGATTGCTCAATATATTCTCCGTCACTGAATTCTGCCTGGGCATGAGAGGTGATCTGAGTCGAAGGAATCGTACATTCAAACACGCTTCCAGATGCATAGGAATGATCGAGAGGGATCATCGGAATTTCTACTGAGTCGTCAATCAAGAGTTTTCGAATCGTCGGGAGATTGTTATCACCATCTGTGTAAATTATACTGAAGGTGAGGGAGTCACGATCGGATGAATAGAGCAATTCGGAAAGTGTGGGAGGAGCATTCACACCAACCGTCCTCTCTTCATGAGTTGGATAAAAAAGCACGGGTGGAGTCGAATCATTTATTTCGAAGAGGGGATTAATGTTAATTGTAACAGTTACCGCATCGATGCCAAGGCAACCATATATATTTGGCCATGGTCCAAACTGAGGATCAGAGGTCAGGTCATCGATGTCACATGCCATATATAACTTACCATTTGAAATCTGTGATTGTATGTTGCCAATCTGTGTATATGAAGAATCGGTAATATCTCCTTTATAAAGACCAGTTTGCAATCCTGGATAACCTGCAAATGATGGAATGTCTGCATAGACGAGTGCGAATCCGACAGAATCCTCCGTTTCCGGGTTGATAAGCCCAACAATATATACATACCACGGCGGCAGGAACGGGAAGGTTTCATAGAGGGGCCACTCGGTGTCGTTGTTGTTCAGCGTGAAATAAAATGTATCATCAGAATACGAACCCCAGAATTCAGTGAGATCAAGAAATGAACCTCCGGTATTATCGCCGGTCTCTTCCTGGCACAGCTCGATCATATAGTTGTCCGGAGCAGGAAAAAGATCAGACGAATTTTCCGGTGTCATGGAAAGATACACGTTCAGAAATAGCGTGTCCAGCCACGCAGAGATATTTGACTGCAAGCCATAGTGGAACATACCCGATCCCGGCAATCCCAAAGAGGTGGAAAGCGTATTCATGAATCCGGGAAGAAAGAGGGGCTGCATGTCCAGATTCGTCCAGTTCTGCTGGTCGTCGGTGGAATAAAAAAGCATGGTCTCGCACGAGTCCACGGAAAAGGAATCAATATCCACGTTGATCAGGATATCTTCATTCGGCACCAGCGCAGAGGTGCAGAAATTATCCCATAAGCGGATGTTCTGAGCTCCGAGTAAAAACGGGAGAAATAATAGGAACAATACTAATATTTTTTTCATAAAAACCTTATTTCAGTAATATTAATTTGTTTATGAAAGTATCGTTCTTTGTGTCAAGCTTGTAGAAATATACTCCGCTTTTTACTTCATTTCCGTTCTCATCTTTTCCGTCCCAGACAACATTGCTCGTTTCCAAACCCCCGTTTGGGAATGCGGCAAGAGTATTCACCAGTTGTCCTCTTACATTATAAATCTTAATTTGAGATAATTCGTGTGAATTCAATTTTCTTGAAAACGAAATGGTGGTTGTGGATGAGAAGGGGTTGGGGTTGCATATTATTGGAGCATTTACTGCTTCCGGTT
>DRBZ01000061.1 GCA_011043895.1 Candidatus Cloacimonadota bacterium | reverse complement strand
GGCGGTCAGAATTCTATTCTCGATGTCGATGAGCGTTTCCCGCGCGTACAGATCGAGGTGGGCGACGGTGAGATCATGACCTATGGCATTCCCACCGATCAATCACTTGAAACAGTGAACCCGCTCTCTGAAACATCGATTCAATTTAAAGCAAAAGCACATAGAAATGACCTTGAAGCAATTTATCTCTGGAAAGACGGAGAAAAGATCGAGATGGATTTCGTTGATTCTGATGATACCTTTGATTATTATCAGAAGATCATCGAACTTGACTCACCGGATGATGAATTTGATTACTATTTCATCTACGTTGATGGCGGGAAAGAATTCTATCTTATCAATGGTGCATTGACCGAAAACTTTGATGAGTCAAAGGTCTTTCATTACTCCAAAGATGCAGTTGAACCCTTCTTCACACCGGACTGGGTAAAGAATGGTATCATCTACCAGATATTCTGTGATAGATTCTATAATGGAGATAAATCAAATGATCAGGATTTCACAGAATGGTACTACGAAGGAGTAAACCAACCACCTCCTCCAGGAAAGAAGCTTCCTCCTAACAAACAATATTTCCATCTTGTCGAAGATTGGTATGATGTATCCAGCTTAAAGAGCAATCCATACCGTCATGACGGGAAACCGGACTGGTGGTCTTTTTATGGTGGTGACATAGAAGGTGTCCGACAGAAATTAGGTTATCTTGAAGATCTCGGAATCACCGTTATCTATTTCAATCCACTTTTTGAAGCAAAATCCAATCATAAATACGATGCAGTCGATTACATGAAACTCGATCCTCATTTTGGCACTGAAGAAGAGTTTAAGCGATTTATCAAAGAAGCACATGAACATGGCATTCACGTGATCATCGATTGTGCATTCAATCATACTGGCGAGACCTTCTGGGCATTTCAGGATGCGCTGAAGAACGGACCAGACTCACCATACTGGCATTGGTACGAGTTCAAAAAATGGCCCTTCCCGGATCCGATCCCTGCAAACTTCAATCCGGCAGACTATTACGAATGCTGGTGGGGTGTGGGTGAGATGCCCGACCTTAACTATGATCTGACGTTGCCCAATCCTGCAGAAAACGGCATCAAGAATATCGATGATGCAGATCCAAACTGGGATGTGGTGAACTACATTCTGGATGTCGGCGAATACTGGATCGGTACGATGGACTGTGATGGTTTCCGCCTTGATGTTCCCAACGAAGTGCCGTTCTGGTTCTGGGAACTGTTCCGAGATAAGGTAAAATCCATTAAACCCGATGCCTATCTCGTGGGTGAGCTCTGGGGAAATGCCACTGATTGGGTGAACAATAACTACTTTGATGCAGTGATGAACTACGCGTTCTTTAAAGAGCCTGTGATGCGTTTCTTTGCAATGAGAAGCTGTAGTGCAAAGACCTTTGACAGGGATATCAAGCAGGGCCTGCTTGCCTATCCTATTCAGGCAGTGCAATGTATGATGAACCTGATCGATAGCCACGACACCTTTCGATATCTTGAAACAGTAAAAGGTGACTTGGACAAACTCAAACTCACCATGCTATTTTCAATGACCTATGTCGGCGCACCGCATATCTGGTATGGAGATGAAGTTGGCATGATGGGTGCTCATGACCCTGACTGCCGCCGTCCAATGAACTGGAAATACACAGAAGATCCCGAAAAGGTCGCCTTGCGAGATTGGTATAAGAAACTCATTCAAATTCGTAAACAATACTCATGCCTTCGAACCGGAGGTTTCCACACTGTGCTGACCGAAGGAATGGTCTATGCGTACAAACGCAGCGATGACAACTGCTCTATCATTGTGGTCATCAATAATAATACCGAACCCGCAAAAGTGAGTATTCCTATCGAATCAGGACAAAAATCTGTTACAAATCTCCTTGATGGCTCATCTTATAATGTAATGAATGATGTTGTTGCACTCGAGCTTCCTGCGATGAGTGGAGCGATCTTGAAGTAATTTTTCCCGAAAGGGGCTCGCTATGAAAAATAAAATAGTTTTTGTGCTGCTGGGATTACTGCTTATCTCGGTCAGTTCATTCGCATTTGATATGAAAGGTGATCTCTCATCCTGGCAGAAAGATGATTTTATCGGTTTTGACAGAGTGGGGGATTGCAATGCATCCTTCGGAGATATCACTTCTGTTTTTGCACGGACAGACAACGACAAGCTCTATATCCGCATCACCTTTGATGATATGGTGAAGAGATCGAGCAATGTCGTGATCGAGGATAATTTCAACGATAAAAACATCTCAGTACTCATTTCATTATATGCCGGCAAGGATAAGAGATTGATCCAGCAATTCTCGCTTCCTATACATTCCGATTCTTATAAAAGCGCGGATCATGAAATGGTAAGAAATCCATCTTCAAACCTTCTCGAAATATCAACAAAATTGATTAAATCGTATTCAAAGGAAGATCTTACCTACAAAGTAGCTATTTTCATGGATGATGTGGTTCTCGATACATTTATTGGGCGGGGAGATCGTTTATTCCGCGGGGGAAATTGCGCATTTGTACATCATGGAAATCAGGGCTTGACCTATACAGAAGTATTTTATGGGCAAGATCCTCAGGAAACAAGCGGCTTCGATGAAGTGTTGGAAGTACACGAAGCGACGGACATTCCCGGTAACTTTCATATGTCTGGAACACTGATGCCAGCTGCAGAATGGCACAATCCAGAATTCAATGACTGGCTGGAAACAGGTGCTTCTGAAGGATGGGTCGCAATGATGACTTCAGCGCTCGGTCAACATATTATGCCCTTTGTGCAGAATGATATGAACAACTGGTCTGTATCAATCGAATGTGATATGGTTGACTTTCGTTACAACTATGTGCCCCGTATTGCATGGATTCCCGAACGTGTCTGGCTCAATCCCGGGCAATATCCCGAAGCAGGTGTGATTGACTGGCTTGGTGATAACTGGGAACAATACGAAGTCGATGCAGTTGTACTCGATGACAGCCCTCATTGCTGGAATGTTAATAAGAATAAGATACACTGGATGAACAACGGAAGTGGTGTGAGCTTGCGTGTGATCCCTATTGATAATGAATTCGTCGGAAAAATGCACTATGATGCAGATGGTGCGAAGAACTACATAAATTCTCAGGGACAATATGAGATCGCAGTTTACGGGACAGACTGGGAAGTCGCTGCGGAAATGAATGAACATCATAACACATTTTTCTTGGATAATTACGAAAGCGTGCTCTGGTACTGCCACGATAACTATCCTGCGATCAATGTGTGGAAACTGGATTCAGCACTTGGCAATGCAGATTTCAATGGAAGTAGTTTTGACATCACACCCGGAACATACGGACTTCTCGGCGGAGGAGATGGCTACGGAGGTAGTAATAACAGCTGGTACACCCAATGGGCTGCTGCGGAATCACATTCCGATTATCACTCCCCCAAGTGGACGTACGGCTACATCTGGGATAATGCCTACAACAATATTATTTCCTGTCCTGATAACGGACTTTCTCAGCTCGCCTGGTACACACTCATGATAAATCTTCATGAAACCGGCTGGCATACCAGCGGTGAGATCGCAGATTGGGAGCACCGCTACTCGGCACACATGAAAAATGCCAATGTCTATGCAGAAGCATCCAGATGGGCAAATGGTGATTATACAGAAACCACTGCATCCTTTATGTCTGATATCGACAGAGATGGAGTGGATGAACTTATCATGCATAACGATAAAACATTCTATGTTTTTGAAACAATAGGTGGAAAAGCAAACTGGATCTTCATCAAAGACGGTTCCGGCAATGGCTACTCTTTGGTTGGTTCTGATGTTGCCTACTGGTCGGAAACCGATGGGGATTATAATGAAGGATCGAATAATCACGTCGCTGCACTTTCAGATGTCTCTCC
>DRBZ01000071.1 GCA_011043895.1 Candidatus Cloacimonadota bacterium | reverse complement strand
GGCATTTTTTCATTATTACACAAAAACAACCTAATACTAACAAAAGATGAGGGATGGTGCATATCATAGCAAAGTACTATCATAAGAATGTTTCACAAAGTATGGGAGACCCTTCTCCGCCAGTCGGCGGCTCAGGGTGACAAAAGTATTTTATGTTAAATTTTCAGATTTACTGGAAAGTAATTTTCCAACCAAAATATATCGCAAACCCTTTATCTATAGTAATCCACAGAAATCATCTCCAAATTTTTTGGGGTATCCCTGTAATATTGGTGCATGTTGGAATTAAAACTTATTTTTTATATTATCTAATCTTGCTGTTATGTTTGTGTTATATTAATAAAAAGGAAGAGACCGGTGTCATAAGAATTCTCAGCAGAATTCCACTCCAGAATACAACGCTTAATGAGATCAGTATGTATATCACACTCAACAATGGTGGAATATAATACTGTTGAGACCGCGTCGAGTTCTATCACTGTCATAAAGGTGGATAAACTCGTTTGTGGAAATTTTTATTGAGAAAATTGGTTTTGATACGATTATTTATTAATCAAAAACAATCGTGTATTTGAACCCCTTTTGATTTTTGATTTCGAGAAAACCACCAAGTTGAGATACAAGATCTCGGATCAACTGGAGACCAAGTGATCCTTGTCCGGCTTCGGAAAGATCCCCGTCATATCCTACGCCATTATCCTGAATAATTAATTCGATCTTGTTGTCTTCGAGTAATTTAATGTCTATGGATACTTTACCCTTTTTATCTCCGGGAAATGCATGTTTAAAGATATTCGTTAAAATCTCGTTGCACATTAAGCCACAGGGAACTGCTTTATTCAAATCAAGTTTTATACATTCAGCATTGATTGAAAAAGTGATCTTACCCTCAGGCAAACCAGTCGATATACTGAGCATATCAATCAGTTCATTAATATATTGTCCAAGATCTATTTCTACAAAATTATCAGATTCATAGAGTTTTTCATGGATAATCGACATAGACCGAATACGATTCTCTATGATCTTAAATCTGTCTAAGATATTCTCATCATCAATATACATTGACTGTAGATTAAGGAGACTAATTATGATCTGCATATTATTCTTCACTCTGTGGTGGATCTCACGGAGCATGATGACTTTTTCTTTGAGAGATTTTTCGATCTCGTGCTGAGATTTTTTTATATCTGAAATATCAGTAAAAACAGCAAAAGCACCAGTGTATTCGCCATCTTCAAAAAGCGGAATCGCGGTGACAAGAAGAGTTCTGATCTCATTATCCAGAGTCTGAATACGCACTTCATATCTGTCCCGATTACCTAGTTTTCTTCGTTGTGTCTGGAACAAAATTTTATCATAATCATCCTCAAAGATGATATCTTGCAGGTTCATTCCAATCAGATCCACATGAGGAATGTCAAATATCAGACTGGCAGCCCTGTTTGCAAAGATGATCGTCTCCTGAGTGTCCACAATTCCAATTCCCTCCTCCATTGTTTCAATGAGATTTCTGTATTTTTCCTCACTTTTTTCTAGTGCATCAATTACTCGTCTTCGCTCCGTGTTATCTCTTTTGATGGCTGCATAAAACAGTATATTTTTATCAAGATCATAAATAGGAAAAGCTGAGATATCTACAAATACCTCTTGTCCGTCAGCGGTTTTCATATACTGCTCATTACGGTAGAATTCATATTCAACAAGGGCATATTTCATCTCATAGAAATTTTCTTCTCCCATATACGTTGCCGGAGTCTTGCCTTGTAATTCTTCATTGGAGTAGCCGAAAAGTTCTCTATGAGATGGATTTTGATCGTAGAAGGTAAAATCAGGCTTTATAATCTCAATACTGTCACTTGAATTAAAGAAGATCTCTTTGTAAAGTTGAAGATTTTGCTCTGCTTTTGTTCGCTTCTCAATAAGCTTGTTGGCAGACTGTGCGAGTTCTTTGAATTCTGAGAAATGTACGGTCGCAGGATCCATCTGAATATTTTCTTTCTCAGCTTTTTGGAAGAATGAAACAAATGATTTGAAAGTTCTTTTCAAACGCACAGAGAAGAAAATTGAGGAGTTCACGATGATCACCAGAATAAGGGCTAGTAATCCAACGACTTTGAGTATATGATTGTTGATCCTGCTCCTTAGATCAGCTCGTTCATCAGCAATGACTGTTTCGATATCATCAAGATAGATTTCTGCGCCGATTATCCATTGCCATTCGGGAATTCCTTTAATGTAAGAAAGTTTGGGATAACTCTCGTTACTATTAAGTTTTGTCCATTCGTGTTCAATAAATCCAGCACCATTTTGATCAATGATTCGTCGTTCTTTCTGAATGATTTTCACACCACTTGGATCTGTTAACTCCCATAAATTGTCTGTACCCAAAGTTATCTTACCGTTTGAAAAGAGGGGATCGCCATTATAAGTTACTCCAAAGATATACCCCTCCTCACCATATCGAATATCAACAAGGTCTTCTATGACGGAGTATTTTAATTCTTCTAAAAAACTTTCCACATAATCACCCGTCACAATAATCCAGCCAAGTGGTTCGAAGTATTTTACATATGATAGTTTCAATGAAGGTCTTGTATCAGACCCAGATGGAATTTGCCTGTAATATTCTATATATCCCTCACCTTTGTTCTTTGCAATTTCAACGAAATCCCTCACGAAAAATTTTCCATTCACATCCTGTTGATCGATCCAGGAGTGACCTTCCTGCGGTTCCATCGGATTGTAGCTCTCATCAGATTGAAGTAGTAGGGCTATCCCATCAATGGTGGTTACAGAATAGTAACCCCGCTTATTACTATATTTGAGCGGTCTGAGGGCTGATAATATAATGGATTGCAGTTCATCATCAGTCATATCATCACGATATCGCTTGTATAAGTATTCAACTATCTCAAATCCCTCATACAGGCGTTTCTTAACCTTTTGCCTGAGTTCTTCCTGAGATTTCTCGATCCTGTTTTGGACATATTCTACTGCATTGTTTACTTCATTTGTTATGAGTTGTTTGCTTTGATCGAGAAATTCCCGTCTTATTTTCCGGGAGGATTCCGAGAACTTACTATATTCCTGAGAAATCAGAAAATAACCGAGAATAGTTATGGAGATAGTAGTTACTGCAAGCATGCTCAGCAGAATTATTTTTGAAATACTTTTTGCCCGATTAGTCATATTTAATGTTAATGATCAAAGTGAATAATGACTAATTCTTTCATGTTCTTTGAAGTAATTTTTACATCATCAGAAATATGGTGTATGAGATAGCCAGCGAGCGATGTAGAACCTTCTTCCTCACTAATGATGCTTTCCTTTGTTGGTTTTGTATCTCTGAGGAGAAGCTTTTTCCCCACGTATTCAATTTCTATATTGAGATTAAATTCATCAAAAATGACATTTATGCTTATGTCTGGAGATTTTAAATCAAGCTCAGGTACACACTCCATGAACTCGTTCATGACTGCGGTTGCATCATATATCACTGAAGGTCGTGCTCCCCATCGACCGCCGAGTTTATTCATGAAATCTGATATTTTATCAGAATAATCTTCCTGTATGTTAAGATGAAGGGTGTCCTTCTTCTTAATACCAATCCTCATGAAAAGGTTCAGTAATACTGCAGAAACTGCTCCCAATGAAAGTGAAGAGCTGAAGATCGGTTGTAGCCAGGAATGGATATTTTGATAGATACCTGGAACCATATCAGCACTGAGACCAAAGATCAATGAGATTCCAACAACGAATATCTTACGAGAATCCAGCATTCTGCTCATTACTATCTGAAATCCGGAGATGATCATGAAACTGACAGCATAGATGAGGGTTGCTCCCATCACTGGTTTCGGCATGACGATAAAAATGTTTGCCAATTTTGGAAGAAAACCAAGAAGAATGAGGATTCCACCTGCGCTGAAAGCGATTATTCTACTCGTTGCTCCAGTCGCGATTGACAATCCGACATTTGTCGATGAAGTGGACTGCCCAAAACCTCCAAATATTCCCGGAATGATACCTCCAAGACCATCTGCAAGAATGCCTTTTGAGATGGATTTCATTTCAGGACGCTTCCAATTGGC
>DRBZ01000005.1 GCA_011043895.1 Candidatus Cloacimonadota bacterium | reverse complement strand
ATTGGCATTTGAAAAAGCATATCCGCATTGCAAGATGCACATTATTAATCAAGAAAATTATTTTAAATTTGTTCAGAAATAGTACTATCTTCGGTTATAACCAAAAATTATTTAAACAATATTTGGATAGACCGATTTTATCGTAAAAAAAAATTTTGACGCAAAGTAAAACAGTCAAGTAATAATTCTTAATAAACTTGTCTCTCCAATACGGATATTCCGAAACTAAATTTTCTAATATCAAATTTCATTCTTTTATTTTTTTTGCCTGACTCGGCGTAACGTAGTGGAGATGGGTGGTTTTCGTGGTTAAATTCCAAGCTCGCAATCCTCGATTCACACTCACTTCGATCCCTGCAAATCAAGTATTGCCCGTATCCCAGTTTAACAAACATATTTCCAAAAACTTGACATACAATCCCGGTGAAAGCGTTTCAAATATATGAAAAATCCTATTGGTATATTTGATTCAGGAGTCGGCGGATTGACCGTTTTTCGCGAGATTAAACGTGTGCTCCCCCAGAAGGATATCATCTATTTCGGAGATACAGCACGTGTGCCGTATGGTTCGAAATCACAACGGACTATTATACAGTATTCCCTCCAGAATATGATATTCCTTTTACAACAACGTATTGAGATGCTGGTCGTCGCATGTAATACTTCCTCTGCGTATGCGATCGATGAATTGAGAAAGCAAACGAACATACCTATAATTGGAGTTATCGAGCCGGGAACAAAAAAAGCACTTGAGGTAACCTGTAACAAAAGAATCGGTGTGATAGGAACTGAAGGAACAATTAAAAGTGAGTCCTACGAAAGAGCCATCAAAGCGTTGGATAAATCCTGTAAAGTTTTTAGTAAAGCCACTCCTCTCCTCGTTCCACTCGTAGAAGAAAATTGGATCGATCATAACGTTACAAAGAAGATCATAGAAGAATATTTAAAGGATTTTCTCAAGAACGATATCGACACGATCATCATGGGATGTACCCACTACCCCGTACTGAAACAGGTGATACAGGATGTTGTGGGAGATTCGATAACTCTGGTTGATTCAGCACAATCCATTGCAGAAGAATTATGTGCTCAATACGATTATGAGACAAAAAAAGAACCTGCATACTATTCTTTCTATGTAAGTGATAATCCAGAGAAATTTAGCATTATAGGTAAGCAAATATTGGGTGAGGAACTGCATAATATAAAAAAGGTCTTCTTTACCGATGCATGGGTAGTTGATAATTACAAACGATAATATGGATATACTTGATAAGCAAATTCAGGAATTCTTACAGGACAGAAGCTCCGGTTCGATGGAGCTGGCAACTCATGAATTAACAATTGTAAACCGTCTATATTCGTCAGGGAGTCCTGAATCAAGAATTAAGGATTTCCTGCAAAAAGCAGTTGAAAGATTTCCTCAGATGATAGTGATTCAAAATTTACAAAAACATTTTGTAGAGAATCCCATATCTGAGGAAAGTATCAAATCCTTTGAAAATCTGCTGTCTGATCATTCTTGTAGCAAAAATGCAGAATTTTTATTCGATAAAAAAAGGAGTATTATAACCTTCAGTCGAAGCAGTTCGGTAGAGAAGGTTCTCGTTCATTATAAAGATAGGATTGAGCAGGTAATCTGTTGTCACTCCTTACCCCTTGGAGAAGGAAAGTATTTGTACAATTCATTACATGATAAAGGATTGAAAACATTTCACATAGAAGATGCTGAGCTATCGCACTATATGAAAGAATGCGATTATCTCCTGCTTGGTGCAGATGCAATTACAGAAAATTATTTCGTGAATAAAGTCGGCTCGCTGCAGGCAGTTCTGATCGCACGTTATTTTGGAAAACCTGTGTATGTGATCTCATCAAAGCTGAAAAAATCCTCGGTAGAGGATTATGACTCTATCGATCCCGGAAGATATTTTGAAAAAATAGAAAGAACATTGATTAAAGATATAATTTTTTAGAAGGAGCACTATGATTTCTAATATCGATGTTTCAAAAGCTATGTCAATACGATTATCTGATGAATTACCACCCGATCCGGTTTTCAAAGAAGGTATTAGAAGAGCACCGGATAGAGGTTTGACCCTCTCAAAAAATGAAATTAAGACTGCCCTGAAAAATGCCTTGCGCTATATACCTGAAGGATTGCATGAAAAACTCGCTCCCGAATTTCTCCATGAACTCAAAACTCGAGGTAGGATATACGGGTATCGATATCGTCCACAGCAAGAAATAAAAGCAAAACCTGTGGAAGAATATGAAGGTCGCACGCTTGAGGGCAAAGCGCTTCAACTTATGATCGATAACAACCTTGATTTTGATGTTGCACTCTATCCTTACGAGCTTGTCACCTACGGAGAGAGCGGTCAGGTTTGCCAGAACTGGATGCAGTATCAACTCATTAAGAAATATCTTGAAATTATGACCGATCAGCAGACGCTGGTGGTTGCGTCCGGACATCCTCTCGGGCTGTTTCCATCTCGACCGGAAAGCCCCCGGGTGATCAGCACTAACGGTTTAATGGTTGGGATGTTTGACAATTCCGAAGATTTTAAGGCAGCTGCAGCGATGGGCGTCACAAGCTATGGACAAATGACTGCTGGCGGCTGGATGTATATTGGTCCGCAGGGAATCGTTCATGGAACGTATATCACGTTATTAAACGCAGGCAGAATGTATCTTGATATACCCGAAGATGAAGACCTGAAAGGAAAAGTATTTATTACCTCAGGACTTGGCGGTATGAGTGGAGCACAGGCAAAAGCAGTTGAGATCGCTGGTGGAGTTGGAGTGATTGCAGAAGTTGATCTATCTCGTATCAAAACCCGTTATGAGCAGGGCTGGCTAGGTAAATATTCGGACGATCTGGAAGAGGTTATCGAATGGATGCAGAAAAGCAGAGATAAAGGTGAAGCAGTTTCGATTGGATATTATGGAAATGTCGTAGATCTGTGGGAATATCTTGTTGAACATAATATCGATGTAGAACTCGCTTCTGACCAGACCTCCTGTCATGCAGTGTATGAAGGTGGCTACACACCTCAGGGCGTCACTTTTGAAGAGGGGCGTGAACTCATTAAAAACGATATAAATTTGTTTAAGAAGAAAGTGGATGAGTCTCTGGTTAGGCAATATGAACTTATTAAGATCATGTCCGAACGTGGTACCTTTTTCTGGGATTATGGCAACAGCTTCTTGAAAGCGGTATTTGATGCAGGTGCGCATGATATTGCTAAAAATGGTGAGAATACAAAAGATGGCTTTATTTTCCCATCCTATGTGGAAGATATCATGGGTCCAATATGTTTCGACTATGGCTATGGACCGTACCGATGGGTTTGCTTGAGCGGAAAATCCGAAGATCTGATAAAAACTGACCGGGCTGCGATGGAATGCATCGATCCCACGAGACGTGGACAGGACAGAGATAATTATCATTGGATAAAGGATGCTGAGAAGAATAAACTGGTTGTTGGTTCTCAAGCGCGAATCCTTTATGCTGATGCTCAGGGACGTGTAAAGATTGCACTTAAATTTAATGAACTTGTCCGTAATGGAGAGGTTGGACCGATCATGATCGGGCGTGATCATCATGATACCGGTGGAACAGATTCGCCTTTCCGCGAAACAGCAAATATAAAGGATGGAAGTAATGTATGTGCAGACATGTCCATTCATTGCTTCGCCGGCAATGTTGCTCGCGGCATGACGCTTGTGGTGGAAAGCAACGGTGGCGGGGTTGGCATTGGCAAGGCATTCAATGGTGGATTTGGATTGGTGCTTGATGGAAGTGAAAGAGTTGATGATGTGATCAAATCCGCACTTGACTGGGATGTGATGGGCGGTGTTGCACGAAGAGCCTGGGCTCGAAATTCCCATGCGGTTGAAACGTCAATTGAATGGAATCAACGAAATAAAGATAAGGGACACATAACCTTGCCATTTGTTCCGAATGATGCACTGATCGATGAACTTGTAGAGGAAGAGTTTTAGACATATTTTTTTAAGTAATTATTTACATGGCTACTAAACTAATACTAATAGTAATTTAGTATCACCAGTGTCGCGTTATAAGTCCCACAGGCACAGCCGGTTAGGGGAACAGCCCTCTGTGTTTTGTAACACTGTATCTGTAAGTAGCTGGTATATGGGCAGTTTCTCAAAAAGAGAAACACTGAAAATTTGTAGAATTGTGTAAAGACTCAAACTAATTT
>DRBZ01000093.1 GCA_011043895.1 Candidatus Cloacimonadota bacterium | reverse complement strand
TTAGATGTGCTAATCCCCGAACCAGGTTCCTATTATATCATGGATAGAGGTTATCTTGATTATGAAAGGCTTTATCGTTTGGAACAAGCTAAAGCATTCTTTATTATTCGAGCAAAAAAGAACTTTAGGTTCAGAAGATTGTATTCAAACCCAGTTGATAAATCTGGGGGTTTAAGATGTGATCAAACAATAAACTCATGAGGTATTATCAACTAGAAGACTATCCTGATAAGTTGCGACGAGTGAAATACTTCGACAAAGATACGGGAATCACGTATGTATTTTTGACTAATAATTTTGATATTACTGCATTAAGTGTTGCGGAACTTTATAAGAACAGATGGAAGATAGAGTTATTCTTTAAGTGGATTAAGCAACATTTAAAAATTAAATCATTTTACGGAACTTCAATGAATGCGGTAAATACTCAAATATGGATCGGAATATCTGTTTATGTCATGATTGCAATAATGAAAAAATTGCTCAAAATAAGGGTAAGTCTTTACAAAATTCTACAAATTTTAAGCGCGTCTGTCTTCGAGAAAGCACCTATTTCTCAACTACTTACTGAATCCAATTACAAATACGAACAACCCCGTAACGCTAACCAACTAATGCTATGGGACTTAAGATGGAACGCTAGTGAGTAGTGGTTTGTATTAAAATTTTGCTTGAAGTGATACACCCCAGGTTCTTGTGATATAGTTCTTCTCATTAGATACAAGTGATCCCTTTGGTGAATGTGCATTCCTGCTTTCATAAGTGAAGAATGTACGAAAATCAAGCACGTGCCATAATGGATAGATTAGCCATCCCTCGAAATGGAAGATAGTATCCTTACGCCCAGAATGAAACGGATCTACTATTGGTGAAAAAGGTGACTGGAAATATTTATTCTCCCATTTAAAACTCGTAAACAATTTTATGGATTTGTTCCATCTACTGGGAAGTAAAGGCATTGAAAGCGAGATATAAAATATATTTGAATCATAGGAAGGATCACGAATTTCGATACTTCTGGATTCATACACCTTTTCTGCCTTTGCTATCGAGGTCACATACGTATATCTAAACTTGAATTTAGAATTATCCAATGGACGGAACGCAATCCATCCTTCATTGACAAAATTATAGGCATCATACTCTGGAAAATATTTATTATAATTTTGGGTCGTATATTCGAAATTATATCCGATCTCAGTATAATCCAGAAAACGAATATTAAATCCTGAGGAATAGAGATTTTTTGCATACGAAAAATCGTAATAGTCATAATAATATGGATATACATTGCTTCCGTAGCGATTGATGAAAATGTAGGGGTAGTACGTATATTTGGCACGAATATCAATGTATCTGCTGAGGTATTGTATTAATTCAAAACTGAGAAATTTGAAGTCCTTAAAGCCATTCTTCCAGTACTTATCATAGGAAAAGATGAACTTACTTATTTGCGTATGATCATACAGCAGTCTATGCTTAAAAGCAAGTTCAATATCAAAACCGGTTACGTAATCATTCACTGATTTCAGTTTATATTTTTCAGGCTGTTGCCCAGTAAGGAATTCATCAATATCCTTGGATGAGAGATTCAAGATATTGCTATCATAATAGGTTTTGATCTCAATTCTGTTATCCAATTCAAAATCCGAATCCTGTCCAAACAGAAAGGAACTCGCAAGAGCAATTATAAGAAAAATACTTACTTTTTTCATCTATCCCCCACGTGCACAGCTTTTTTATTGATATATAATCGAAATATCACACTATGATTATTTGTGTTATCTCGAATATGGATATGATGATTTCCTTTGTCAAATTGTAGGATGTTCACATCACCGGTAGAAGGTATTTTCTCGATATCATTGAGAAAGATTGACTCCGTGGATTTATACGCAACCTCAGTAAAGGTTGCTTTGAGTGAATTATTATCGTAAACAGAAAATTGATAGTCCATTTTCTGGATTGCAGCACTCTCAAATATAGTTCTCGAAATGATCTTTAAAAAAACAGGACCCTGCAGATCGAGCGAGATGAAACCATCTATGGGTTTATAATAAGTATATTCTTTATCATTTACGATAATAATTTTTTCATCTAAATATTCATCCGGACTGTATGCAATATAGTCAACTTGAGATGAATAATTATTCGGAGCATTGTAATCAAGTTTGAAGGCAATCGGTACATCAGCAATATTTTTTATGGAGATTGACGTAGTTTCATCTAAGTAGAATACAGATTTATTATAGGTTGACATGAATTGCCCATCAACTGCTCTGGTCTCTGAACTCTTTCTGCATTTCTTATAAAGGGTATCTATCTTACCTGGTTGCTCAACTACATATATATACCGCATCGATTCTGCATCCTCATTATAAAAAATCCTTGAAAATATCTCAAGTGAATCTACTCCGGTAATAGTAAACACAAGCTTCTCACCCGTATTGACTCGATAATACAAGTACATCTTTTGATTATTTGTATTATACAGCACATATTCACTTGGTTCAGTAGTAAATTTCAGGTTGGTTTGCTGAGCATAAAGATAAGGTGTATATATAATTGCTAAAACCAATGACAAGAATACAATGACCAATAACCAAGAAAGAACATCCAACTTCCAAGTAATTTTATTTTTCATCAGTATCTTTCTTTTTTGATGTTTCAATGCTCTTAAATAAGATTGAGATTAGTTCATCTGTCTCTTTTAATAATAAGGTAAGTTTTTCGTTAGGATTTATCGGTTCTGCTTGCTCAATGATTTTTAACCAAACTTCAGTTTCTCGTAACTTCTTCAATGATAATTTTAACTTATGAATAAAATCAGCTCTTGATTCTGCACTTTGGGCTTCTCCGTAATTTGCAGCTATAGATGTACTATTTCTCAGAATTTGATAAGAAAAATATTTTCCAGTACTTGATTTGGGTAGTTTTTCTACTAATTTAATTATTCTTACAGCATAATGTATACATCTATCTTGTAAATCAAATACTTTCTTTTTTTTCATTGGATATTCTTTATTGTATGTTGGATATTGGATATTTTGATTTGGACATTGGACGTTCCGTGTTGATCATTGGATATTCTCTTTGAACTGCTGCTGGCTTTTATCGAAAAAGATCACGATTCCAATTAATATAACCAGAATAGCAAGAGCTACTGATGCTATTGTTAGATTATATCGTTCTTCGAGAAACATTTGACCTGTTCCAGGTTCAGGAAGAGGAACCGGCGAGATTGGTAAATTGTAATCCTCTGAAAGTTTTCTTACATCAAGAAGATGGATAACTGGAACTCCCTTTTCAGCAAATAGGAACATAGTCCCCTTTTTAGGAATGTTGCGAGTGATTACATGCTTATGCAATCCAGGGAGAAGTAATCTGCCATTGATCGCATCCCCTAAGCTTGAGAGTCCTCCGCCCACATTCACATACAAGTCAATATTGCCTCTTTCAAAAATTTCCATCTTTCGCTCAATATTCTTTTCCAGACTCTTTTCCTGAATCAATTCAACATCATTCCTTTCGATTGATTCGATAATAAGATCACGTCCTGCTTTACTCAGACCTCGTCCGAGATCACGACCTCCACCAAGTGACGCAGCGACACTTTTATAAGGGAGTATTCCCTTTTCATTGAGTAATGTCTCCATATCAAGCCATGTAAAGTATGGATCGGTAGCTCCAAACATTGACGCTCCTACCGAGCTGATGAGAACTACATCAAGACCAAAAACCTTTGCTGCACTCAGTACTGCGATGTTCAGTGCTGGCATGGAACCGGTAACATTTACTGCAATAACATTACCTTTGTTTAATCTGGCTTTTTCAAATAACTCAACAATTATCGCTGCAATATTTGGATTCAATGTTGTAAGTTTTGCAGTGAGATCTCCCCTATCTGTGGTAATGAGCGAGTATTTCTCACCTATCAACCCTGTTTTATTGGGATCGTTGAGTTCGTCGAAAGTATAGCCCTGTTGCATGCGATATTCACGAATGGTTTCGATTGCATGTTGGGTAAGTTCTGCAGCTTGCATTTTCTTGTCATACGCTTTTTGTTCTACCCAAACTCGCGAATTATGAACCCAAAGAAAAAGTACTAATGCTATAATCAATAACATTATAACACTAAGTTTCGAATGCGCACTTGGAATGTACATGGTACCTCTTTTAAAATACTTCAATATCCAATGATGAACACGGAATGTCCAAATTCCATGTAGAAAATTTCTAATTTATTCATTTTTCTTTTTTGCTGTATCAATGCTCTTAAATATTATTGAAATCAATTCATCTGTCTCTTTTATA
>DRBZ01000121.1 GCA_011043895.1 Candidatus Cloacimonadota bacterium | reverse complement strand
CTCGACTCCTCGTCTTGCAGACTTAGGAGTCGATTTGAATAGGAGTCCTAAGCGAAGCAAGGACTCCTCGCTATTTTATGATAGAACATAGACTCCTCATCGTCCCGATAAATCGAAATTCCTTAGTAGTCGAAATCGATGAGCATACCCATTGATTTATCATTGACTTCTTCATCGTATATAGATATCATTTTTTTATAATCATCAAAATATTCTATAAAAGATGCCAATGAGTCTTTTGAAGTAATTTCATTTTCTTTTCTCTCTATAAAATTTGAATAATTTGAATATTTCCAATCTCGGAGGTCTGTCACAAGATTCGCTTTTCTTGGATTATTATGAATATACATTACCAATTGAATTAGATACTGCTCGTCATAAACTTTTACATGCTGTAATTTGCTTTGAAATATAGGTCCATTTCTATTGAGAATGTGATTCAGATGTCTTACGTATGAAGAAAGTGCGTGATTAAATAATTCATATATTGGTTTACTGGAATCTTGTCTAAGAAGAAAATGAAAGTGGTTTGGCATTAAACAATATGCATAAATTGTGGAAGGATAATTTCTTAGAAATTTTGAAAAATACTGCAAGAATGATGTATAATTGTTATCATTATAAAAGAGTTTGAGTGGTTTCATCGTTTTATTATAGATGTGAAAAATCGCTCCTTCAGTAAATTCGTCCTTTTTACATCTTTTGATCATTTTTACTCCAATTATTCTACGAGGAATCCTAAGTGCAGCGAGGATTCCTGAGAGCACTTCTTCTATGCTGTACCTCGACTCCTCGTCTTGCAGACTTAGGAGTCGAAATGCAATCTATATTTTTTAATTTTTCGATTGAGACTGGTTCGTGTCGTTCCTAATAATTCTGCAGCATTTGTCTTGTTGTTCCCTGTTTTTTCCATTGCTTTGCAGATCATTTCTCTTTCCAGATTATCAAGATGCGATAAAGAAAGATCAGGTAAGTTCGAAATAATATTTGTTGTGTCATGTTTTTGAAGCGTTTCAGGTACAGTTTCAATTTTAAGATACGCATCACAGGACTGTGACATGATCACTGCTCTTTCCACCATATTTTTTAGTTCACGCACATTCCCCGGGAAATCATACTTCTGAAGATTCTTTATTGCCCTTTCTGAGAATGATTTCAAGGGCTTTTTCATGGAGAGACTGAATTCTTTGTTGTAATAATCAAGCAAAGGAACAATATCTGCCGGACGTTGTCTTAGAAGTGGAATATCAATGCGGAATTTGTTCAGACGAAAGAAAAGGTCTTTGCGAAATAGATTATTCAGGATCAATTTTTCAAGATTTTTATTCGTTGATGCTATTATTCTGATGTCGAGTAGAATATCTTCGGACGAGCCGACACGCCTGATCTTTCTTTCTTCGAGTACCCGCAACAGTTTTGCCTGCATTGCAGAAGGCATATCTCCTATTTCATCAAGAAACAATGTTCCGTGGTTTGCTATCTCAAACCACCCTTTCCGGGTTGAATCCGCACCTGTGAACGCATGTTTTGCATGTCCGAAAAATTCGCTCTCAAAAAGACTCTCCGGTATTGCAGTGCAGTTGACATCAAAAAATATTTTATCTTTTCTTCCGCTGAGATTGTGAATACCACGAGCCACAAGCTCCTTACCTGTTCCACTTTCCCCTGTTATGAGGACGTCCGTATTTTTTGTGGCAGCGATCTGCTTTATCAGATGAAGGATTTCCTTCATACTTTCGCTTTTCCCGATCATTTGATAGCGCTTACCCACATCCTGTGCAGAAAGAAGTTTTTCATAGGTTTGACGTATCTCTGAAATCCGGTTCTGTAATGAAAGATACTTTTGTGTTCGTTCTATTGAATATTGAATGTCCATCAGATCAAATGGCTTGGCAAAGAAGTCTAGAGCACCCTCTCTCATCGCTTTGATCACACTCTCCATGTCACCATGTCCACTTATCATAATGACAGCGATGTCAGGATCGAATTCGATCAATTTTTTGAGGAGTTCAGTGCCATCCATTTCAGGAAGCTTCAGATCGACAATCGCAATATCGATTTGTGATGAAGACTGAATTTCAAGGGCGCGGGAAGGGGTTTCAGCTTTGTGTACGAGGAAATCACAATCAGCGAGATATTCGCCGATTTCGTCCCTATAACCCTTTTCATCATCAACCACAAGTACGGTTAATTTTTTCATTATTAATCCTATCTAAGCTTTTCTTGAATACGAGGGAAGTTTAATTTTGACTAGAGTGAATTTTCCTTTTTTACTCTCCATGGATATGTTTCCATCCATCTCCTGAATGATGCCGTAGCATATTGAAAGTCCCAGTCCTGTTCCCCTGCTTTCTGGCTTCGTTGTATAGAAAGGATCGAAAACATGGTAAATGGTTTGTTGACTTAAGCCACATCCGTTATCTTCGACCTCAAGAACAATTATATTGCCCTCCGGATACAATCTAATAATTATTTTCTTTGCATCGTCCAGTTCATCAAATTTCTCGTCGAGTGCATCACGAGCATTGGAAAGCAGGTTCAGCACAACCTGTTCCAGGCGGTATTTGTTTCCAATGGTTTTGAAGTGATTTTCTTTGAAATCTTTTTGTATGGCAATGTTATGATTTTTAAACTGCATCCCGATCATTGAAATAGCATTGTTAACAATTTCCTTAACATCTATTTTTTGTTTATTGTCTTGCTGTTGTTCGCGTGAAAATAGGCGTATATGTTCTATGATTTTGTTGATCCGGTTGATATTATCTTCGACGAAAGCAGACTTCTCTTTTAGATAAGTATCAGTGATCTTATTATTCTTATATTTATGGAAAAGGTTCTGTGTTGCGATCTTTATCAATCCGACTGGTTGATTGATCTCATGCGCGATTCCTGCTGCCAGCCGTCCCAGAGATTCAAGCTTGGATTTCTGTATAATAATCTGCTCCTGCAAGCGTCGCTTTTTGGTTTCCTCAATAACTTTTTTTTCAAGATTTTGATTGAGCTGTTTCAATTCCTTTTCTGCTTGCTCAAGCATCTTTTTCTGATCCAAAATTTGGGCATTCATACTTTCAAGTTCATCGTTTTTATGCTGGAGAATCTCCTTTTCATGCTCTGTACGTTCCACTTCCATTCTTATTTTCATTTCCTGTATCGCACTGTTTTTCTTTTCATCAGAAAGGAAATCTTTGATCTGCTGACCTTTTTGGGTGAAGTACAATGCCTTTTTATAATCGGTTTTATTCTGGTAAAATTGAGATAGTGCCGTATAAGCTTTCAGAGCAGTCGAACGTAATTGATGCAGCTCAGCGATGCTCAAACTTTTTTCGAGGAATTCTTTTTGCTTTATCGGATCATCCAGTTTTTCATAAACATTTGCATATTTAAGATATATACTTGCGATTTGACTTTGTTCATTCACTTTACTGGCAAAATCCATTGCTTTATCCAGCATTTTCAGAGCCGTTTTATATTCTTCGGATTTTATAAGTAACGTTGCCTTGTTTTGATAAACATTGCTCAAGCCGGCATAATCTTTTATCCCTGTTTTTAATGAAATCGATTTTTCATAGAACTCCTCAGCTTTCAGGGTGTCACCAAGTTCTAGGTACGTTTTACCAAGATTGTCATAGCACACAGAATTCATATAAGGTAATTTGTGTTCTTCGCAAAGCTTGAGGGATTCTGTAAAATACTTAACAGCTTGATCGAAATCATCGAGTTGAAGATAGATCCTACCAATATTGTTCAAAATCGTGCTGGAGAGCTTTGGACCATTGAACTTCGCTTCTAATGCAAGATTTTTATGAAAGTATTTCAGTGCGTTCTCCAGATCGTTCCACTGATTATATACAAGCCCGATGTTGTTATAGATGCTCCTCAATCCATACCAGTAGTTTTCTTTTTGGAAGAATGGTTCGGCTTTCAAGTAATTTTTCAATGCATTGTAATATTCACTCCGATGAAAATATCCAAGTCCAATATGCATATATGCCATTCCCTGACCGACACCGAACTGATATTTATCCGAAAGCTGTAATGCTTCTTTGCTGATCTTGATACATTTGTTCGTATCTGAATTCATCAGCTTGTACGCCTCAGCAATAAGCTCTCTGACTTTAGCTAATTCTGCATCTTTATTGGATTCTTCTCTGCACTTCATATTTCTGTTCTCATCTGTTGATTAAATCTTAAACATGTGAAATTAATGTAAAGAAAAAAGGGATGAATTGGTTTCAGCTCCTACAAATTGTCTTTATAACTTTGCGAAAGGTTTGGAACTTTCGAAAAGGTGTTAATTATTTTTCTTGAGCTTTTCGTTCTTACACTCCACTGTCATTCCATTCCCGTGAAGTCAAGTCCGAGAACTATTATTTCAACAGGATCAGCTTAAGAACCTTGCGAATGGTTGACGAAGGAATCCTTCGCAATGGTTCGGACTTAATCGTTTCAACCCTTGCGAAGGCTTTCAGCCATTCGCAAGGT
>DRBZ01000055.1 GCA_011043895.1 Candidatus Cloacimonadota bacterium | reverse complement strand
GTTCTTTTTTGCTCGAATAATAAAGAATGCTTTAGCTTGTTCCAAACGATAAAGCCTTTCATAATCAAGATAACCTCTATCCATGATATAATAGGAACCTGGTTCGGGGATTAGCACATCTAAGATGTTTACATCATGAATCAAGCCAGTTGTAATCTCAATAAATGAAGGGATTGATCCTCGAAGATCCAATAATGTATGTAGTTTAATAGCTGCCTTATTTTTTCTAAATTTAGCCCATGGAAATAATGACAGACATAAATCAATCGTTGTCGAATCAAGAGCATAAATAGTATTTTCAATATCAAGTAATAAATCAGAATTATTATAAAGAGCTCGAGCTTTTGAAATCAATACTTGAACAAAATCGGCATAGATATGCCAATCTCTGTTTTCATTCGCACGGGACAAGTTTGAAATAGATACATTCCCCTTTATACCCATGTGATACAATTTGTTCGGTTGAGCGTTCAGACAAGCATCAATATCCCTCAAACTTTCCCGGTAACTTAACTGAGCAAAGCTCATACAAAGAAATTGATCCCAACATTTGAAATTACGTGTGCGGTAATTACCATTATATCTTTCTACGCATTTATCAAACTTATACTTCGGAATAAAGTCCATAATTTGAGAAAAAATTGTTTTGCTCATGTGATATCCTTTGCTTAATATTTGGATAACACATAAGGGCAAATGAAAATTTAAAGTCAAAATCGATTAATTCTTTCATAGCACTTAACTTCATAATACAACAGAAGTTACACGATCGTAAGGACACTTTAACGCGACATCAGTGGTCTTTCTTATAAAATTAAGCTCTAATTTTATGTTTGTATGATATCAATTATACTCGATTCCTTACAAAAATATGCTTGATTCGTTTCCCTTCAACGTCACGCATATCAATTTCAAAATAATTATTCAAAGACTTGATGAGTGGAGTTAATTTGGGAAATCCATAGTTGCGGGGATCGAAGTCGCGCTTCTTTTTGATAAGGAGATTTCCAACATCACCGAGAAAAGCCCATCCATCATCATCAGCAACATCCGAGATCGTATTTGAGATCAACTGTATAACTTTCGGAGTGATCTTATCTACTTCTGGTTTCTTCTCAATGATATTTTCGGCTGTTTTTGATTCAGAATCTTTTGAAAGAGATTTCAATATTTCAATATAGATAAATTTATCACAGGCAACGATAAAGGGTTCTGGGGTTTTTCTTTCACCTATACCGATGACCATCATCCCTGCTTCTCGAAGTCGAGTTGCAAGACGGGTAAAATCACTATCGCTGGAAACAAGGCAGAATCCATCGACTTTCTCCGAATAGAGGATATCCATTGCATCGATGATCATTGCTGAATCAGTTGCATTTTTGCCTATTGTATAACTGTATTGCTGAACCGGAATAAGTGCATTTTCCAGGAGAATACTTTTCCATCGTTTAAGAATCGGTTTCGTCCAATCTCCATAAATTCTTTTGATGGTAGGATTTCCGTATTTTGCGATTTCTTCCATCATTTCTTTCATATGTGCGGATGGAATATTATCTCCATCGATGAGTACAGCGAGTTTTAATTCTTTATTCATAGTTGTCCTTTATTTAACTATAACTTAATTCGAAGCCATAAGTAATTATGTCAATGTAAATCTTATTACTTGTTTGCATACCCCCAAAATTTTAAGTGGGATGGCACTATTTCATTATTACACAACAACAACCTAATAAATAACAAAAGATAAGGGATGGTGCTTATCGTTGCAAAGTACTAGCATAACAATGATTCACAAAGTATGGGAGACCCTTCTCCGCCGGTCGGCGGCTCAGGGTGACAAAAGCAAAGAAGGATAAAAAAACAATAGATTTCTAAAAAACAATTTTCCACTCCAAGAATCCTGCAAACCATCTATTTACAGTACTTCTCGGGATTTACCTCCAAATTTTTGAGGGTATGCCTGAAATCTTATTACTTGGTTTAAAATTTACATAAGGAATTGTATAATCAGAACATTGACACAAAAAAACAGCCTTTCTCGTTAAGGAATATAATGGTACAAAAACAGAAAAAATACGCAGCACTCGCTCTTTTCTCGGGAGGATTGGATAGCATGCTTGCGGTTAAAATTATCCAGCAGCAGGACATTGATGTTATTCCCGTGTGTTTTGTCTCTCCATTCTTTTCTGCCAAAAAAGCATTAGAATCAGGAAAACAACTTGGGATTTTTGTAAACATTATTATATTGGATGAAGAATATCTTGAAATTGTCAAAGATCCCAAACACGGATATGGAAAGAATATGAATCCCTGCATAGACTGTCATGCATTCATGTATAAGAAACTCGGTGATATGATGACTAAATTCGGTGCTGATTTTCTGATCTCAGGAGAAGTGCTCGGACAGCGTCCAAAATCTCAAAATT
Source organism: Candidatus Cloacimonadota bacterium (assembly GCA_011043895.1). Classification (GTDB taxonomy): domain Bacteria; phylum Cloacimonadota; class Cloacimonadia; order JGIOTU-2; family JGIOTU-2; genus Celaenobacter. The sequence goes on along the minus strand of DRBZ01000055.1, from coordinate 2,126 downwards.
TAACTGCCCTAAATACGGTAGCAAAACAGAGCGGTTATAAAGATGTGATCGTTCGACCACTTTCTCAAAAACTGTTGCCTGACACAAAACCGATTACTGAAGGATGGGTGGATAAAGCCCAGCTACTCGATCTACAGGGTAGAAACCGCACTCCTCAAATGCAAATTGCCAAAAAATTTGACATAACAGATTATCCTTCACCAGCTGGTGGATGTTTGCTTACTGATCCCGGGTATTCAAAGCGGCTTCGTGATCTGAAGATTCATGATACGTTCGAGGAACGATTTATCACTTTTCTTTCCGTTGGCAGACATTTCAGACTGGATGATAACACAAAGTTAATTTTGGGAAGAAATAAGCATGATAATGAATATATGAGTAAACTGCTATCACAAAATAAAGATGGAAATGCAGTGATTATGCAGGTAAGAGAAATTCCAGGTCCAATGGGGATTATTCAAACAAATAAGGAAAATATTCCACAAGAAATATTTTCCCTTGCTGCTGAGATACTAGTGAGATATACCTCAAAAGTAGAAAATAAAGCAATAGTTTTATGTAATTATCCAGATGGAAGAATAGACAAGTTCGTTATTGATAAAAGAATGGATGGATTTGAGAAAGGATTAAGATTGAACTAACTATAAAAGTTAATCAGGAGAATAACCTTTTACACATATCATAAAATAGCGGAATAGGAAAACCCATGACATTAAAATAACATCCCTCAATCTTTTCAATGAACTGGCTGCCATATCCCTGGATGCCATATGCACCAGCTTTGTCCATTGGTTCGCCGGTTTTTACATATTCTCGAATATCAACATCTGATAGAGGATTGAAATATACTTTTGTTTTGGAAAAATCAGTAATAACTTGGTCTTTGAAAAGTATTGCTACACCAGTGAAGACTTCATGACATTGCTCTGAAAGCTTATGCAGAATAAGAAATGCATCCTTTTCATTCTTTGGTTTTCCGATAATGTTATTATTGAGAACTACTATTGTATCTGCGCCAACGATAAATGCATTTGGATGATATTTTTTTATTTCCTCTGCTTTCCTTTGAGCATAATGGAGCACAAATGCTTCTGGTTTCATGTGATTGAGATGTTCTTCAATATGAGAAGGGATCTGCGTGAATTTTAATCCAACCTGTTTCAGCAAAAACGCTCTCCGTGGAGAGCGCGATGCTAATATTATCTTTCTGTCCTTTAGTAAATCATGTAACATTTTTCTCAATTTCTTCGTAAAGTGAATCGATGAGTTGAGATACTTTGTTTTGAATATCATCAAAAGTACATGATATCTTCTCACCTGTTTTTCGTATTTTGATCTCGACCATTTCATTTTCGAAATTCTTTTTCCCCACAATGATGTGGAGCGGAATACCAATCAGATCTGCGTCTTTGAACTTAAATCCTGCTTTCTCATCACGGTCATCATACAGCACATCAATGTATTCTTCTTGCAAAAGTTCATAAATATTATCACAGAATTCAGTAATGTTTTCTTCTGAGGGAGAGAGGTTGATAAGTTCAACATCATAAGGTGAGATCGAGATCGGCCAGATGATACCGTCTTTGTCATGAAATTGTTCTATCGAAGCTGCCATTGTACGGGTTATGCCAATGCCGTAACATCCCATCTGGTAGGGAACTGCACTGCCATCTTCTGCATCATAAGTTGCTTCCATTGCTTTGCTGTATTTATCACCAAGCTGGAAAATCTGTCCCACTTCTATACCACGTAAAGAGGTCATTTTTTTTCCGCATTTGGGACATGCATCTCCTTTTTGTGCTTGGATAAAATCAACCCATTCATCAACATGCGCGTCTCGTTCAAGATTTACATTTTTATAATGATAATCAGCTTCGTCAGCACCAGTGACCATGTTTTTCATTTCTTTGAGATTCACGTCAGCATATATTTTAAAATTCTTCTTTCCAACGGGTCCCACGAACCCAGCAATAGATTTTGTATGTTCAGTGATTTCATTTTCGGTCGCAAAATCAAGATTCACACAACCAAGAAAATTTGCTAGTTTAATATGATTGATCTCTCGATCTCCTCGAATGAGTATTGCAATATAACGATTATCAGCTTTGTATACAATAGTTTTTATC
>DRBZ01000052.1 GCA_011043895.1 Candidatus Cloacimonadota bacterium | reverse complement strand
ATATGTCTGAGGATTATTCTATAATAATCGCGTAGTTTTATTTCTTGTTCTTGTTCTGGGAATTGCTCCATTAGTCACTCACGTTCTACTTTTCTTTAATGGTTAAATATAGGTTATAGATACTCAATACAGTTGCGAATTTAGCAAGGAAATCAGCAACTCTTTCCATTCCGTAAAAAACAGTTCCAGAGACTACCACAGTATCTCCGGGTTTGAGTACCGGGATCATGTCAAATTCTCCTGTATCAAGATACTTCTTCACATTAACCCAGATAATCTCACTTTCCTGACCTTCAAAACCGGCACGGACAATTCTTACTTTTGAAAGTTTTGCATCTTCTGTCGGGCCACCAGCGAGAGAAAGAAGGGCAAGAAGGTCTGTATCATCAGGTACGATATAAAAACCTGGCTTACGAACCTGTCCCCAGATGTAGGTATAGATCCTCAGTTGTTCTTCATCACCCATTGTTCCAGAGTAGGAATATGCAGAAGTTCCGGGTGAAATCGAGATTCCACCATCCTGAGCTGCACATGTTCCGGCAAAGATTACTATGCTCAATATAATTATTAAAAGGCGTTTCATGAAAACTCCCTTATTCAGTGTGGATGGAAAATTTCACAATATATTTTTTCGTCAATTTATTTAAAGGTAAAGTTGATGGTTCGTTCTTCGGACTCAGAGCCAGTAGCTTCACCAATCACTGTGAAAGCATCGATTCTCCAGATGTATGACTGTCCCGGAATCGGTGAAAAACTTGATCCTTCAAAGATGTCAGGAATATCACATTCTGTTTCTCCGGGAATAAGATCTTTTGAAAATTGTAGTGTATGACCCATATCATAGAACAATATTCTATAAGTATAGCCACCAGCATCTGTCCAAGAGAAGTGCACAGAATCATTTACAGAATATGTACTATTATTCGCAGGTGCTTGCAAACCAGCAGGAGCAATTAATCTGTATGAGACGGTATCTGATTTTGTAAAGTTGCCGGCTTCATCAAAAGGAATAATAAAGTACGACCAAGTTTTTTGAATGACCGGTTCTTCATATCCGATGAATTTATCATAATAAGTAGAGGAATCCGGAATAAAGGGTATCTGTTCGATAAAAGTAGTATCGCCAAATTCATTAAAACGCCAGATCTCAATATGATGAATATCTCCGTCTTTTTGAAGAGGTGTGTCATCCCACTGGATCTTCATCCAATTATAATCAAGATTACCAGCAGGAAAGGCATCTATGCCATTATTTTTATCTGTATAGGTGCAGTTTGGATCACCCGGATCACACTTATGGGGAGTCATCGTGACCTTGGATGGCGGGATAATATCCTGGTTCTCAGCTTTATCATAGCTGCAACCAAAGGGAATAATGAGAAATATACTCACTAAAAGTAAATAAACACTTTTCATGCTTTCCTTTTTATCTTTGGTAATTTACTGTCAAATTTTTCATGCGTTACCGAATATAAGCAACTCAGAAAAAATATTGACGAAAAAATTGCATCTATGGTAACCAACGTACATTATATGGTCAACAAGGAGCATCAATGGAATACCCATTCAGAGAGATCGAGAAAAAGTGGCAAAAAATCTGGGAAGAGAACAGGACATTTTATGTGGATATTGAGGACGAACGTTCAAAATTTTACTTACTATCTATGTTTCCCTATCCTTCCGGAGTTCTCCACATGGGGCATGTGTCAAACTACTCGATTGCCGATGCTATTGCACGGTATAATATCATGAATGGTTATAAAGTGCTCCAACCAATGGGATATGACAGCTTTGGCATGCCTGCAGAAAACTATGCAATTCAGCATCATTCCCATCCGGAGATCACTACTCATGAGAATATTGATAAGATGAGAAAACAATTCAAATCTTGTGGTTTCGGCTATGACTGGGATCGAGAAGTTATTACCTGTGATGAGGATTACTATCGGTGGAATCAGTGGTTTTTCCTAAAAATGTTCGAAATGGGTTTAGTGTATAAAAAGTCATCTTATGTGAACTGGTGCCCAAGCTGCCAGACAGTGCTTGCGAATGAACAAGCTGAAGGAGGTATCTGCTGGCGTTGCGACTCTAAGGTCGAGCAAAAGGAGATAGAACAGTGGTTCATAAAAATAACTGATTATGTTGAAGAACTGCTCGATCATTCCAAACTGGGAAACTGGCCGCAGCGTGTGATTACCATGCAGAAGAACTGGATCGGAAAAAGTTTTGGAACCGAAATTATCTTCAAAGTAGCAGATGAAGAAATTGAGCTGCCCGTGTTTACCACAAGACCGGACACAATTTTCGGCTGCACCTACATGGTCCTCGCTGCCGAACATCCTCTGGTAGAAAAACTCATTGCAAAAAATTCGGAAAAGGAAAAGGTGCTGCAGTTCATCCAAGAGGTACTCAACGAAGATAAAATAGAACGCACCGCAGAAGATACCGAGAAGATCGGTGTTTTCACCGGCTCCTATGCGATTAATCCAGTAAATAATGAAAAGATACCTATCTGGATTGGCAACTACGTACTCATGGATTATGGAACCGGTGCAGTGATGTGTGTGCCCGCACATGATCAGCGAGATTTTGAATTTGCTCATAAGTATGATTTACCAATACGAATTGTTATTCAGAAGCCGGATAAGTCCTTGGTCCTCGAGGAAATGAAAGAAGCGTATATTGACGAAGGCGTGCTGGTAGAATCAGCCAAGTTCAATGACCAAAAAAACATAACGGCAATTGAGAATATCTCCAAATGGATGGAAGAAAAAGGGATTGGAAGACGAACAGTTCATTACCGTCTACGTGATTGGGGTATCTCCCGCCAGCGCTACTGGGGCACACCAATTCCGATTGTCTATTGTGATGATTGCGGTGCAGTTCCTGTTCCCGAAGAGGAGCTACCCGTACGTCTGCCAAAGGATGTTGCTGTAGGAAAGACCAGAAAAAATCCGCTGCTTTCTGTTCCCGAATTTGTACATACAACATGTCCAAAATGCGGTGGTCCTGCACAAAGAGAGACCGACACCATGGATACGTTCTTCGATTCTTCATGGTATTATGCTCGTTTCTGCGATGCCCATAATAACAATGAGCCGTTTGACAGTGAAAAGGCAAATTACTGGCTTCCCGTTGATCAATACATTGGTGGTATCGAGCATGCCTGCATGCACCTGCTGTATGCAAGGTTTTTTCATAAATTTATGCGAGATATCGGGCTGGTAAATACCGACGAACCATTTACTAACTTACTCACACAAGGCATGGTCACCAAGGATGGTGCTAAGATGTCCAAATCCAAGGGAAATATCGTTGACCCTGAAGAATACATCGATCGCTATGGCTCAGATACACTGCGCGTGTTCATGCTGTTTGCATCACCACCGGAAAAAGACGTAGAATGGAATGATGAAGGCGTGAAGGGAGCTTTCCGTTTTCTAAACCGCATCTGGGTATTGGTGACCGAAAAACAGACCTTCCTTAAAAGTCTGCCTAACCGGTATGATGAAAAAGCTGTTATGCCCGGGTTTGCAAAGAAACTACGCTTTAGCACACACAGCACCATTAAAAAAGTGACCGAGGACATCAATAAACGCATGCAGTTCAATACTGCGATCGCAGCACTTATGGAACATCTGAACAATGTCTCTGCCTTTGAATGTAATGAGCAGAGTGAAAAAATCGTCAAAGCGGTTTATTATGAAGCCATTGCAGCTATCCCAAAACTTCTGCAACCCTTTGCTCCGCATTTGTCTGAAGAAGTATGGTCGATGCTGGGTAACCAAACATCAATTCTGGAAACTGGTTGGATTGATTATAATGAAAAATTTCTGATTCAGGATGAGGTGACGTATGTGATCCAGATTAATGGAAAACTGCGCAGTAAGATCGTGGTGGATATCGACACCCCCAAAGAAACAGTTGAGGAACTGGCACTTGCCGATGAAAAGACTCAGAAATACACCAAAGGCAAGACTGTCAGGAAGGTGATCGTTATTCCCAAAAAATTAGTAAATATAGTTGTGTAAATCAGATTGATCCAGAAAAAATCACTCGGACAGCATTTTCTTACAGATAAGAATATCGCACGAAAGATCGTTCGCGAATCAGGCGTTACGATTCAAGATGAAGTATGGGAGATCGGACCTGGAAAGGGAATCCTCACAGAATGTTTGCTTGAAAAATGCAAAACGCTTACTATATTTGAGATCGACCGACAATGGATTGAGTATCTGGAACGACACTTTGATAATTCTAATCTTAACATTATACATGCGGACATCCTCGCAGTTGATCTTTCTGATTATTATCATGGTGAACAAATAAAAATTGTAGCGAATCTGCCCTACCAGATAACCTCACCACTTCTGTTCAAGATCATTGATTTCAGAAAATTCTTCTTATCGATCACGGTGATGATACAGGATGAAGTGGCAGACCGGCTGTGTGCTGTGCCAGGAAATAAGGATTATGGAAAACTCTCGGTCAAAGCGCAACTCTTTTTCAATGTAACAAAATGCTTCACCGTACCTGCATATGTGTTCTATCCTCCTCCAAAAGTAACTTCTGCTGTTGTT
>DRBZ01000076.1 GCA_011043895.1 Candidatus Cloacimonadota bacterium | reverse complement strand
TCTTGACATTATTTATTCTATTCTTCTGCATTTCTTCACCCTCCAGGTGATTATTGATTATTTTTTTTACCTTTATTGGTAAAGCCCTGGAGGGATTTCAAGTTTCTTATGGAATTTGATAGGTTTTACTTATCATATTTGACAAAAAATTTCGTGTGTTGAAATCTCTCTCCCTGTCGGGGCGTGGCGCAGCCCGGTTAGCGCGCCTGGTTTGGGACCAGGAGGTCGGAAGTTCAAATCTTCTCGCCCCGACCATTTTCCTTTTTTAATCAATCAGCGATCATCTGACAAATCAGTTCAAATCTGTGGGCTGTTACTCCCCACCTGCCTGATACCCTCATAAAGTACAATAGCAACGCTATTACTAAGGTTTATTGACCGAATCTTATTACTCATTGGTATTGAATACGCATAATCCCAGTTCTTTTTAAGAAGATCTTGTGGCAATCCACGAGTTTCGGGACCGAATATGAGAAAATCATCTTTTTTGAAATTGATGTTTGTATATATTTTTTCCGATTTTTTTGTAAAATAATATTTATTTGTATCATGATACTTTTTCGCAAAGGCATTCCATGAATCGTGAATCTCAAGTCGAAGATCATTCCAGTAATCCAATCCAGCTCGTTTCACATACTTATCAGTGATTAAAAACTTCATTGGTTTAATCAGATGAAGAATTGCATTTGTACCCACGCAGAGACGTCCTATATTGCCTGTATTTGATGGAATTTCCGGCTCGAACAAAACAATATTAAAAGGCATTATCCGAATATCATAGCAGCAACAATAAAGTCAGTAACTAAAATTAATATTGAAGATATAACCACAGCTCTGGTCGTTACTTTCCCAACCCCTTCTGCTCCTCCTTTTGCAAAAAATCCTTGGTAGCAACCTATCGAGGAAATAATCAATCCAAAGAATATAGCTTTTACAATACCACTCCAGAAATCTACCGGCACAAAGAACATCCTGATTCCAACGAGGAATTCCATTGTAGTTACATGGTAAAGAGATGTTGATACTACATATCCGGAAAGAATTCCGAACACATTTGCAAAAACGACAAGGATAGGGAGCATTATCACTCCGGCAATTATTCGTGGAATGATTAAGTAATCGTATGGATTTATGGCGAGGACTTCAAGTGCATCGATCTGGTCGGTTACTCGCATAGTTCCGAGTTCTGCTGCCAGAGAAGCACCAATCTTCCCAGCCATGACAAGCGCAGTGAGTACCGGAGCGAGTTCGATCATCGTAGATTTAGTGATCATAGCTCCAAGATATCGGTATGGAAGAATTCCACCTGTTTGATAAGTCGCCTGCACTGCGGTGACCATACCAGTGAATGCGGATGTGACTGCAATCAAAGGCAGGGATTCAACTCCCACCTTCTGCATCTGGTTAAAGATCAGTCCAATACGTCTGCCAATGTGTGTGATATAACGTATACTCAATCCAAGGAAAATGAAATATCGTCCGATATCCCTTACGAGATAAATGATAACTCTTCCGATGCTTGAAATCGGATAGCTCAAAATTCGTATCATTTATAGTGAAAGGTCTTCAAGATTTTGAAATCTAGTAAATTCACCAACAAATCTTAGATTAATACGTCCTTGTGGTCCATTTCTATTCTTAGCCACATCGATCATTGCAACCCCAGGATTTTCAGATTTCTCTTTTAGATAATAATCCTCTCTATAGATAAGTAAGACCAAATCAGCATCTTGCTCAATAGCACCTGATTCACGTAGATCAGCAAGAACTGGTATCTTTTCAGTTCTCGATTCTGGACCACGGCTAAGTTGAGAAACGGTTATGATAGGAATATCTAATTCTTTCGCTAATATTTTGATTGAACGTGAGATTTCTGAGATCTCCTGTTGACGAGATTGTCGTGAAGTAACTGGAAGTAGTAATTGCATATAATCTATGATGAGAAGATCAAGACCTTCTTCGAATTTTAATCGTCTTGCTTTTGAACGTATATCATTCATTGTATTGGATCCGCGGTCATCAATGAAAATCGGAGCTTCAGCTATCTTCTCTGCGTGTCTCGACAAGTTCATGATCTTTTCCGAATCCATTCCATAACCATGGAGCATCGAATGAAGTGAAACATCTGACCCTGAACTCAACATTCTCATAATAAGCGTCTCTTTATCCATTTCCAAACTGAATATGCCCACTTTCTTATCCTGAAATAATGCAGAATGATGTGCAATGTTAAGTGCCAGAGCAGTCTTTCCCATACTTGGTCGAGCAGCGATCACTATGAACTGCCCTTTATGAAATCCGCCTGTGATCCTGTCCAGCTCGCTGAATCCAGTAGCAACTCCAACAACCTTTGTTTTCTTCTTTGCAATTTCCTCTACCTTAATTATCGTTGGTGTAACAATATCGATTGCTTTCTCAAATCCCTCATGCATCATACTTTGAGTGACGTCAAAAATATTTTTTTCCGCTCTTTCGACGATCTCTTTGCTTTCTCTGCTCTCATGGCTTACACCATAACAATCTTCGATGATGGAATTAGCAGTAGAAATAAGATTTCGAAGGACAGCTTTTTCCAGAACTATCTGAGCATGTGTTTCCAGATTTGCGCTTGATGAAACTATATCAGAAATTTCTGTGAGATATGCAGCGCCGCCAACCTTTTCAAATTGATCATGCTTTTTGAGTTCGTCGATAATCGTGATAAGGTCAACTTCTATATTCTTGTTGAACAGCTCTTGTATCGCCTGGAAGATGTATCTGTGTGCAGCTTTGTAAAAATATTCTTTCCTCAGAAGTTCAAGCCCTCGTGCAGTTGCCCACTCTTCGAGCAGCATTGCGCTGAGGACTGCGCCTTCTGCATTGAGATCATGAGGAGGAACGCGTATTGCATCCTGGTTCTGCTGTGTCTGATTATTCATTTTGTCTGCCATTAATTATCTCACATTTTTTTGTAATTCACGCTTCAGCATCTTGAGATCTTCCCATGCAGGTCGTTTCCACTGTGAATTTCGCAATAATGCCGAGGGATGATACGTTACCATCAGTTTACTATCCCTAAAATTATAAAATTTCTGCCGCATAGAGCCAAGTGAGTTATCGTTTTGAAGAAGTACATTTGCGGCAACTTTTCCAAGGGCACATATGATTGACGGTTGAATTATCGAGAGTTGAGTCAGAAGAAATGGAAGGCATGCCTGAATTTCATCTTCTTCGGGATTCCTGTTCTGGGGTGGTCTGCATTTAACGATATTCGTTATATATACTTCTTCTCTGGAAAGTTCTATCGCTTCAAGCATCTTGGTTAAAAGCTGTCCTGCCTTGCCAACGAACGGAACACCCTGTTCATCCTCCTGCTCGCCAGGTCCTTCTCCTATAAACACTACCCGGGCATCAGTGTTGCCCTGTCCCCACACAAAAGATTTCCTCGTTGCTGCAAGCTTACATCTTTTGCAATGCTCGTTCTCTGTGCGTAATTCCTCTAAATACTTATCCTTTGATACTATCTGAACCTCAGGTTTGAAAATATCTTGAATCCCCGACAACTTAAGCAATTCAATTTTTCGTAGTTGAGCTTCGGATAGTGTACTCAAGATCTTCCCTATTCGTCAATAATGTCTTGCATTTTACCTTCGGGTTTATCTTCTTCTGGAATGAAATAATCTGGAATGTTATGAGCTGCAACATGTTCAAGAGCGATGGTTGTCAATTTTTTATCGAAATCCTTTTGTATCTGATAAGGAAGCTTGGAGATCCTCTTTAGCTCTTCGTTTGCAAGGATCAAATAAAGAAACGTACAGTTATGATCCTCGATAAATTTTTGCATTAATTTGTTATCCATATATATCTAGTCCTTTGCTTTTTTTCTCGATTAAATTTATTATTTCTTTGCTGACTCGGTCAAGATTATCGTTTATAACGAATCTGTCATAATACACACAATCAGCAATTTCGTGTCTTGCATTTTCCAATCTTGTTTCGATAATCTCAGATGAATCGGTGTTTCTGTTTCTCAGACGTTTTTCAAGCTCCTTCATGCTGGGAGGAAAGATAAATATCGAAAGTGCATCCGGTCTCCGCTTCATAAATTTGAGTGCACCTTTTGTTTCTATGGCAAGAATAATATACTTTTCATCTGCAATGACTTCCTCAACCATTTTTTTGCTGGTGCCATAATAATAACCAAGATATTGAGCCCACTCAAGAAACCTATCTTCGTCGATCATTTTTTTAAATTTTTCTTCAGACACAAAGTGATAATCCACTCCATCTTCCTCGGTTGTACGTATGGGGCGTGTCGTATAAGATATTGAATATACCACATTTGCGCATTTCTCAACCACCATATCACAGACACTGTTTTTGCCAGCGCCGGAAGGTGAAGAGACGATAATCGGGAAATATTTTTTTAGAGTCATTATTTATAATACCAAATTTTGATTGGGAATTTGTTGTCAATTTTTCTGACCTAGATTCTGAATTAATAAATTATCGTATCAACAACATTTTTTTTGCTACATAATATCCATCACAACTTAATTTATAAAAATAAACGCCACTCGGAACCTTCTTCCCCTTCTCATCAGTCCCAT
>DRBZ01000045.1 GCA_011043895.1 Candidatus Cloacimonadota bacterium | reverse complement strand
TCCTAGCAGGATGCGAATTTTATCGCACAAATCGGTCAGATCGAAGGTTCGGTTGAGTGCTTCGGAGATTTTAAGGAGTGTTTCCTGTTTCAGTTGCATCTTCTTCCGCTCGGAAATATTACGCGCAACTATCTGAATACCTGTTAATTCGCCTTTCTCAATAATTGTAGAGGTGTTAAGTTCAAATGGAACGACTTTACCGTTTTTATCAAAGATTCCAACTTCAAAGGGAGCATTTATCTTCTCTCCCTTCAGACGTTTCTGTAGCCGGCTCATTGCCAGGTTATAAGACTCCGGTGTGAGTAATTTCCGAATGTTTGTGCCTTCGATTTCCTCTTTTGTATAACCCATTTCAGCTTCAATGCCACGACTCATATAAGTTATCTTACCTTGCAAATCCATGATGGCGATCACATCCGAAGTGTTATCTGCCAGAGTGCGGAACTTTTCTTCGCTTTCGCGCAATTTTTCTTCCGCCAGCTTGCGCTCGGTGATGTCCTTATCCACACCACGGTATCCTGTCAGAACACCATTGCTATCTAATAACGGTACGCCATTTGTCAATAGACAGACATGCTCTCCTTTTTTTGAGAGATTCCAATTTTCGAGATCGACAATATTGTGTTTACCAGATGCAATTTCCTCGAAAATCTTACCCACACGTTCAGCTTCTTCCTCCGGCATGAAATCAAAAGGTGTTTTTCCAATGAGCTCTTCAGGCATGTATCCCAGAATCTGTTCAACACGTCCAGAGGTGAAAGTATATTTTCCATTTGCATCCACTTCCCATATCCAGTCGCCAGAACTGTGGGCTATATCCTTGAATCTCTTTTCTGAAGCGCGTAGCTCTTCGGTGGCTCGTTTACGTTCGGTGATGTCACGGGCTGTTCCCCACAGGTAGTCGATTTCACCGTTGTTCCTTCGGACTACGTAGAAACTCAGCTGCACAGGGAAGACCGTGCCGTCCTTGCGGATGTATTCCTTTTCATACAGCCCGGAGAAGCCCCGACTCAACAGGCGTTTTTCCCAGATCTCGGTTGCCTCCCACTCGTGCCAGTGTTCGGGCGTAATCCTGTAGAAATCGGGCAGCGCCCGCAGTTCCTCAAGGCTGTAACCGAGCATCTCGCAGAAGGCGTTATTGGCGTCGAAAATCCGCCCCGCGGCGTCCACCATCACAAAGCCATCACGGCTGTGTTCAAAGATTTCAGTATAACGCCGCCTTGCTTCCTCTAGCTGGCGCGCGGTTGCTATCTTGTGCAGAGCAAAGGAGAGGTCGCCTGCCACCTCATTGAAAAGGTCTTGTTCCTCTGTGCCACGGGCGTAGGTTTCAGGCACAGAAACAGTCAGAATACCGTAGGTTGCACCGTCAAAGATCAGTCGGCGTGCCAGACCGGCTCTCCCGACGTATCCGCTGTGCAACGGGCAGTCTGGACAGTCGGTTGCCGGGTGATCCACCACAATAACGTTATCACTGTCAAGCGCTTGTTTCATACACTCCGGGAATATTCCCTTATCCAGGCGTTCGCGCAGGCTTTCAAAACCGCTTTCAAAACCGGATACAGCGGCTGCTGCTAATGGTCCCGTCTCAGGCAGTCCCAGTTCCTGCGCGGTGTCACCACCCACTAGTGCGATCCAGGCATTATGGTACCCCATGGACTTGATCAGGTTCGCACAGGTCTGCTCGATCAGGCGGAGCGGGTCATCCTCGGTCACAATGAGTTGGTTCACATTGCGGATACCCATCAGGATCTTGTTCATGTGCTCGATACGCGCTTCCGCCTGCTTGCGATCGGTGATATCAGTTAGAAGTCCCACCGAGCCGATAACATTACCCTTGTCGTCTTTAACAGCAGAGCTGCTGATCTCGAGCCATATCATCTCACCAGATTTCTTTCTGCCTTTGACCTCATAATGCTCGTAAGGAATATTCTCACGCTGCTGATTCTTTTCTTTTATAAACTGTTGATCTTCATTTTCAATAAGTATTTCATAGCCGATCTTACCAAGTAGTTCGTCTTCTGTGTAACCAAACATATCACAAAGTTTCTGATTGACAAAGAGAATGCGGTCGTCCTTATCAACCTGCATGAGACCTTCATTGATGCTGCTGACCAGAAGATGATATTTTTCTTCACTTTGCTTTCTGGCTTTGAGTTCTTCAGTTTCGTTAATAGCTCGCATGACAGCATTTGGTAAACGCTTTAGGCTACCTTTCAGCACATAATCCCACGCTCCATTTTTAATACACTCTACAGCTGTTTCTTCATTTATAGAACCGGTGATAATAATGAATGGTGTAAACGGGATTATTTCTTTTACTTTATCCAGCGCTTGCATTCCATCGTACTGGGGTAATGCATAGTCGGACAGAATGACATCGGGTTTGAATGTGTGTAGTGCGTCTGTGAATTCTTTTTCTGTCTTAGTAACCAGATATTCAAAATCGAATATAACTTTTTTAAGTTCTCTTATAATAAGCTCAGCATCTGGTTTGCTATCTTCCAGCAATAAAATTTTTAACTTTTCTTCCATATGATTAAAAATTCCTTTTTACTTTGCCAAGAGCTTAGCTCGTGGATAACCGAGCAAACAAAAACTACTGGACTTTAGTCCCAGTTCTGGGATTGAAATCCCTATATTTTTTATGCTTATTTTCCCCGAGATAACCAGATGGAATCTTACTTTGGAATTCCACAGGTCAAGAATCTCGGGGCTATTCATTTGATATTCTATATGATTTATCATGCTCTAGTGAGTTTTAGCAAAACATGGTTGTTTCATAAAAAAGTTCTTTGATTTTTATTTGAATACTTCTAATTTTTGGAGTATGGCACCTCGTTCATTATAAACCAGTAAAGACCAACATCGGTGACTGCTTTGACAAATTTATCAAAATCAACCGGTTTGGAAATATAGCTGTTCACTCCCAGCTCATAACTTCGCACAATATCCCTTTCTTCTCTGGAGGAAGTGAGTACGACTACTGGGATTGTCTTGGTTATTCTGTTATTTTTTATCTGCCGTAGTACTTCCAGTCCATCTACTTTGGGTAATTTTAGATCGAGGAGTATCAATTTTGGTTTTTCTCTGATTTCACGGTCGCTGTAATTATTTCTTGCAAAGAGGAAATCAAGTGCTTCTTCTCCATCGCGCACACAATATACTTTTTTTTCAAGATTATTTTTCTTGAAGGCACGAATGGTTAGTTCTTCGTCACTTGGATTATCCTCTACGAGCAATATTTCAACTGGTTTTTTTCTGGTCATTTATCCTCCCGTGTGGATTGAATTTTTGGTAGTGAAAAATAAAAAGTTGTTCCTGTTCCTTCCTCACCTTTTGCCCAAACCTTTCCATCATGTTTTTCAACGATCTTTTTAACAATAGCCATACCGACACCTGTTCCTTCGAATTTATCAGGAGTATGAAGACGCTGAAATACTTCAAAGATCTTTGCTTCATATTTCTGATCGAATCCTACACCATTATCTCGCACCGATAGCACAATGTTGTTGTCAGTTTCTTCAGAACGAACCGTGATAATTGCCTGTGGCTCATTTCTGGTGAACTTGATCGCATTAGCGGGTATATTCTTCATAACCTGTGAAATAAGTATCCCATCCGCCATAATATCATGTTTAACCATATTTTGGATCTCTATTTTTCGGTTTTTGTTTTGCTGCAACAGACCTTTTGAGAGTGAATCAACAAGAGCTTTTGTGTCAACTTTTACCAGATTAATTTTATGTCTTCCCATTCGTGAAAACTGCAACAGGTCATTAATCAGCAGATCCATATTTTTTGTATTATCAATATCACTGATAAAATACGTTTTCCTTCCTCATCAAGCTTGTCTAGATGGTCTTCTTCCAGAATTTTGGTAAAACCAACGATTGCCCTGAGTGGTGCACGGAGATCGTGGGAAACTGAATAAGAAAAAGACTCCAGCTCTTTATTCGCATTTTCAAGTTTCTTTAGGGCTTTCATCAGTTCGCTATGGGTATCATTCATATCCTCCATAAGATACATAAGCGCTTTTCTGGATTCCTCAAGTTCTTTATTTCTGGAAGCAAGCTCTTGAGTACGGGTTTTTACAAGCTCTTCGAGTTTTTCTCTGTAGGTATGAAGATCCTGCATGACTTTCTTATGTTCGGTTATATCGGTATGTGTACCGATTATGCGCAGGGGTTTTCCATCATCATCCCGTGTTATGACTTTTCCTCTATCAAGTATCCATTTATATGTTCCATCCTTGCAAAGTACTCTATGTTCGTTCAAATACAGTGGAGTTTTACCTTCAAGGTGTTTATTTAATTCATCGTAAACAGTTGCTTTATCATCAGGATGTACTCGTTTGTCCCACTCCTCAAAGTTATTTTCAATCTCATCCTCATTATATCCCAGCATGGCTTTCCATTGTCTGGAAAAGAATACAGTATTATCTTGCACATTCCAGTCCCACAAGCCCAATCCGCTGCCGTCTATCGCAAATTGCCATCGCTCTTCGCTTTTCAGTAATTCTTTTTCTGCCTTAATCCTCTTATCGAAATCCTGCGCTAATTCCTCTGTCTTTTCGTTGATTTGATCTTTTAATGTTTTATTCCAAACTAAAACAATCGTTACGGTAATAGCACCTCCGATTAGAACAGAAATAAAGATTATCCAAAAAAGTTTTGATAGCTTGGAAGGTTCTGAATGAAGGTATATCCATTTATTATATATTTCTTTTTTCTTTTCCTCTGAAATAGATTGGAGTGCATTGTTAATAACTTGTACAACTAATCTTCTTGACTAACTGAGATACATTATTGAAATAGTGTCTCACGAAAGGAGAAGATAGATGGAAAAGAATCATAAAAAGATAACGACGAAGGATCCTGTTGAGAAGATTGC
>DRBZ01000085.1 GCA_011043895.1 Candidatus Cloacimonadota bacterium | reverse complement strand
TTTATCATCGTAAACTCTCAGCTTTTTGCACTTCCCTGCATATTTTTTGGGAGTTTTGTACCTACTTAAATAGTCGTAGTCAAGTTATTCGTCAGCATTTGGGATTTTTTTCAGGGGAGATTAGATAAAGGGTTTGCGATATCTTTTGGTTGGAAAATTACTTTCCAGTAAATCTGAAAATTTAACAAAAAATACTGTTGTCACCCTGATCTGTCGGCTGGCGGAGAAGGGTCTCCTATACTTTGTGAAACATTCTTATGATAGTACTTTGCTATGATATGCACCATCCCTCATCTTTTGTTATTATTAGGTTGTTTTTGTGTAATAATGAAAAACTGCCATGCCCCTGAAAAATTTTGGGGGTATGCATGTTTTCTTTTAGATTTATTGACAAAAAGGACTCTCCAAATATACAGACTTTCACTGTGTATATAACTCAATAATAAAAAAGAGGTGCTCTTGAAGATCTTTGGATCGATCGGTTTGGGGCTAAGAACCCGTATAAACAACCTTATTGAATTCTATCTGTTCATGATACAGGTTCTAAGAAAAGTCTTTACGTTTCACAAACAAAAACAGATCGGCTTCATTGTGCTCTTACGACAGATCATGTTCACTGGGTATGAAGCACTACCCTTGATTATCTTTCTTGCATTGAGTATTGGCGGGCTCATCATTCTAGAAGGGAACTACATTCTTGGGGGCTTTGGGCAGGGGCAGCTTGTGTATGTTATACTTGTTACAGTCGTGATAAGGGAACTCAGTAGCATTTTAACAGCTCTTATTGTCATTGCCCGTTCGGGAACTGCTATCTCAACTGAACTCGGAAATATGACAATCAATAATGAAATAAACCTTCTTCGTTCTTTTGGCATTTCTCCTATTTCGTATTTGGTGGTTTCCCGATTCATCGGTGTCGTTGTTGCGATGTTTCTTCTCACGATATACTTCAATCTTGCTGCAGTGATTGGCGGGTGGCTTTTTTCAACAATATTTTACCCAATCAATTTCAGTTTTTTTATGAACCAGTTCCTCTACCACCTTTCATTTACAGATATCATAATCTTTGTTATTAAATCAATCGTCTTCGGGATGGCAATTGCCTTAATTTCTTGCTATCAGGGATTAAAAGTAACTGCAGCCACTACCGAGGTTCCTCAAAGAACGATTAAAGCAGCAGTTACATCAGTGATTGCAGTGATCATTTGTGATACAATAATCACTATATTATTTTATATCTTATGAGTGTATTAGAGATAAAAAATTTGGTCGTACAGGTTGAAGAGCAGAAAATATTCAATCGAATCTCCTTTGGAGTAGATGAAAGGGAAACCGTTCTCATTGTCGGTTCTCATGGATATTATAACGGTATATTACTCAATACCATTGGTGGCTTTTTCGAACCTGCAGAAGGTAAAGTAACCTTTGAAGGAATTGATATTTACTCGAAAACTGAGGAAGAGCTGATAGCATTACGGAAAAAGGTTTCCGTTGTGTTCCAGGAAGGAGTTTTTCTTGCTAACCTGAGTGTTCTAGAAAATCTTTTACTACCGGTGAAATTCTATAGAAAAAAATTCATTCATTCAAAAGTGATAAAGGAGATTAAGGATTATTGTGAGTTCTTTGAGGTTCCACCTGTACTTCAGAAACGACCTGCTTTCATTTCGTACACTTCCAAAAAGTTGCTTTCTTTCATACGTGCCCTTATCACTCATCCCGAAATGATAATTTTAAACAAACCACTTTTCAACCTTGATATAAGAAATCAGAAGCGGGTGATACATGTACTCAAGGAAATGAAATCTCAGGGAAAAACTCTAGTCATATCAAGCAATTCTTTTGATGTGATTAAAGCACTTGCAGATAGAGTTATCTATTTAGAAAAAAATGATATTAAGAAAATTATGAACAGAGAGGATAAAGATTTTATTCAGCAGGTCAAACAATTGGATATTTTATCAGACCTGATAGGAGTAGAAGATGAAATTTAAATTTAAACATACAGACAAGATCGTTGGAATATTCTTTTTTGTAGCGATTCTCGCATTGATCTTTACCCTTGTAGTCGTTGCGATGTCAAAGCGTATCTTCGATCGGAAATATTTTTTCACAACCCGGTTTACAGATGCAACGGGATTATCAAATACAACCAAATTGTATTTTAAAGGATATGAGATCGGGAAATTGAAGAAATATATACTCAACGTCAGCAATACGATCGATGCTGAGGTGGCGATCTACAAGGAATTCCGCGATAAGATCGTAGAAAATTCTGCGATTTTCAAAGCAACGAATCCTCTTACCGGTCGCAGCACGTTAGAATTCCTTCAGGGTCCAGACTGGAGTAAAATTCTGCCCGAGAAAGAGTATATACCATCCCTTGATATGCCAGAAGGTAAACGTTTGTTACAGCAGGGATTTGTTAAAAAACGAGGTGATATGATGGAGTCTGTACTCAAAAATGTGGATCAACTTCTGTATAATCTTACACAGGATAATAATCCTGAATCTGGAGCATTGTTCAGGATGATCTATAATCTCGCAAATATGACCGATAATCTGGATACTGTTGTGGCTGAAGCAAGCTTACTGATGGCTTCTCTGAACAGAGACAACAATCCTGAGGATGGTACGATATTCCGTATTCTCAATAATATTGCAGACATGACAGATGATTTCAAAGGAACTGCAGTTCAGATAAACGAACTTCTCGAGAACTATAAGGATCCCGACAGTCTCATTGTAAAACTCGTCGATCCAACCGGACAAAATCTATTCGTGCCGATGCGAGAAACACTTCTTTCATTGACGGATAATCTTACAACTATGAATGAAATTCTAGAGTATCTTTATTTAGAAATGCCCGAATTATCTGATATAATTGCCCGAAGCAGAAATGCACTTCAGGCTGCACAAAAAACTCTGGAGGCGGTCAATAATAATCCCTTCCTGCGAGGTGGGATCAAAGAAGAAAAATCCGGGCAGCAAAAAAATACAAAAATTCGATTAATGGATTTAGACTAATGAAAAAATTAATTATTTTCCTAAGTATACTCATTTTTGTCGGTTGTTCAACCTTGCCAGATTACATTGAATCGCAATCTGTAATGGATGCTAATGATACAATGCAACGAGCACAAGATGCAGAGGAAGAGGGTCTATACACACAAGCTTTGCATCTGTACGAAAATGCCTTTGATCTTTACTCAGGTGTCGATAATATTAAGGGGATAATCATCTCAGGGATCGCTATTGTACGGCAGTATTATTATCTTGAAGATATGCAGACCTACCAACAATGGCTCACAAAAATTGATACAATTATTGAGAGTGAACATTCAAATCTTATGGTTCTGAAAGTACTGCTCATGATGGAAGTTGCGTTTGATCAGGAGGATTATTCTCAGGTACTCATGCTCTCCAAACTGGCTCAAACAGACAATAAAGAGTACAATACTGAAGTGCAATGTTATAGATTGCTTTCACTCCTGAAATCCGACCAATCCTATGAGGAAGAGTTTGAGATAATCGATAAAAATCTTGGTTCTCTCAAAAGGATGTTCAATAAAAATAAGTTGAATGATCCAAAGATAGTAAGTTATGCAGCATATACACTTGGATATGCATTGAGCAGACAGCAGAAGTGGCTTGATGCGATCGAATACTTTGAAGAAGCTCATCATTATGATCAGCTTATCGAGAATGAGAGTGGACTCGCTGACGATGTCTATGTGATGGGTATCTGTTATCAAAATCTTGGAGATAAAGAGAGGGCTCTGAGTGCATTTATTCGTGCAAAAGAGATGTATGAGAACCTGCTTGATGAAGGAATGAGTGCTGCTGCACAGCAGAAAATAGACTCGCTGACAAAGTAAGTCATTTGGAGATTAACTGGGATATCAACGGAAGTATTGAGTTATAAACCGTGATAAAAGAAATCACAACCAAGACACTTCTCAATCATGTTAAGCAGCCGGATACTTGGTTTGGATTGCGCTATAATTTGAATCTATACCGCGGATGCCAGCATCAATGCATCTATTGTGATTCCAGAAGTGACTGCTACAGGATCGAAAATTTTGCTGATATTTTGGTCAAAACAAATGCCATCGAAGTTTTACAGGATGAACTTCCACGAAAACGAAATAAGGGAACGATCGGTTTCGGCTCAATGAATGATCCATATATGCCGATCGAAAAAGAAAGAGAACTTACAAAAAAAGCATTGGAAGCAATTCAGAAAAATAGATTTCCTGTTCATATCCTGACCAAGAGCGCATTGGTTACTCGAGATATTGATGTCCTGAAAAAAATAGCTGAACAATATGCAGCAGTCAGTTTTACAGTAACAACTGCAGACGATGATCTCTGTAAAAAATTAGAACCCGGCGCACCAGTGGCATCAGAACGATTTGCCGCAATGAAAGAGTTACACAAGAATGGAATCTATACAGGGATTCTTCTCATGCCTGTTCTTCCATTTATTGAAGACACAAGAGATAATGTGAAAGCAATTGTTGAAGCAGCAGCAGAAAGCGGAGCGTCATATATCCTTCCCTGGTTTGGTATGTCGATCCGCAGTGGACAGCGGGAATATTTTTATGCAAAATTGGATGAACTTTTCCCGGGAATAAGAGAAAAGTATGAGCTAAGGTTTGGAGAGCAATATCAATGTGATGTACCCAATGCTAAAGAACTCTATCAATATTTTGATGAATTATGTAAGAAGTGTGGCATTACAAAAAAGATAGAGGTATACGAGGAGAAAAGTGAACAAAGAAAGTTATTTTAAGAAATATTAACGGCTTACTTCCCGACTATTTTGCAGGCAAATGGGAAAAAGTTTTGATTATTTTACAATAAATTGAAGAAAAATCGAAGAATAAAAACATCATAACATTCTTTCTGGTTTACCG
>DRBZ01000101.1 GCA_011043895.1 Candidatus Cloacimonadota bacterium | reverse complement strand
TTACTTTCCAGTAAATCTGAAAATTTAACATAAAATACTTTTGTCACCCTGATCCGTCGTCTGGCGGAGAAGGGTCTCCCATACTTTGTGATTCATTGTTATGCTAGTACTTTGCGACGATATACACCATCCCTTGTCTTTTGTTATTTATTAGGTTGTTGTTGTGTAATAATGAAATAGTGCCATCCCACTTAAAATTTTGGGGGTATGCAAATTTTAATTTACAAAACAATTGACAAAATTATATTCTAATTGAGACTGCGTCTCAATCTTAGAGAATTAAAATAATGAATAAAAAAAATTAATCAGTTTAAAAACTTCTTAAAGAATAAGAATTCCCTCTGGTCATCAGAGCGTGAACAAATAACCCGTTACATACTTTCCTGTCCAGATCATTTTAGTGCTGACGACCTCTTTCTTGGTCTCAAACAAGATGGCTACATTATTTCACGGGCGACAGTTTATCGAACACTTGATCTTCTTGTAAAAAGCGGATTGGTAACAAATACCCAGCTACAGAGTGGTGCATACATTTATGAACATACAGAAGGTGGAATCCATCATTACCATCTCATTTGCAATAAGTGCGGTAAGATCATTGAGTTCCATTCTGATAAAATCGAGGAAATTCAGAAGCAAGTTTGTAAAGAAAATGGTTTCGAGATGACTGGTCATACACTCAGAATATGCGGCATTTGTAAAGAGTGCCAGAAAAAAGAAAAGTAGAGGTTGAACATGGATAGAATTTCAATTATTGATCTTAAAAAAGGTGAACAAGCGGTTATTGTCTCTCACCATGGAGGTAGAGTTTTTGAAAGACGGATGAGTTCTCTTGGCTTGCGTCCAAATGCGGTGATCAAGAAGATCTCCTCACAGCTTTTCCGCGGACCTGTAACCGTTCAGGTCGGAAACTCACAAGTTGCCCTCGGGCATGGTATGGCACGAAGAATCTATGTAGAAAGGATCGGCAATGAATAAGATCCTCTTGATTGGAAATCCCAATGTGGGAAAAAGTGTCATTTTTTCACGATTGACTGGTGTAAATGTCATCGCCTCCAATTATCCTGGGACCACGGTGAATTTCACAAAAGGATTCTTGCGTTATAAAGGAAAGAAAGTAGAGGTCATAGATGTGCCTGGAACATATTCTCTTGATCCTTCTTCTCGGGCAGAAGAAGTTGCAGTTCAAATGCTCGATGATATAAAAAAAGATGACAACGCTATCATAATCAATGTCATAGATGCTACTAATCTGGAAAGGAATCTGCATCTTACACTTCAGCTCACAAAAAGAAGAATTCCCATGATCGGCATCCTCAATTTCTGGGATGAGTGCAAACATACTGGTGTATCTATAGATGTAGGACAACTCCAGCAGGAACTTGGCATTCCGATCTTTACTACATGTGGGATCACAGGTGAAGGTATAAAAACACTGGTGGATTCACTTGATCTGGCACGAGTCGGTTCCTTGAAATACAAGAGCGAAAATATATGGAATGAAATCGGGAATATCATCAATAAAACCCAGCAGCTTTCTCATCGTCATCATACACTTTGGGAACGTATCGGAGAAGCATCTATCCATCCAATTGCTGGAATTCCAATTGCAATAATTGTACTCGTATTTGCTTTCACCGTAATACGGTTCATAGGAGAGGGGATTATCAACTATATTGCAAACCCAATTTTTGATAATCTCTGGACCCCTCTGCTAATGAAGCTTCCTCATCTTCTTGGAGGTGCAGGATTTTTCCATGATATTCTGCTCGGCAAATTGATCGATGGACAGATCGCTTATGTAGAGTCACTTGGTTTGCTCTCTACCGGTCTTTATGTTCCACTTGCCATGGTGCTCCCCTACATAATTGCATTCTATTTCATATTAAGTTTTATGGAGGACTCTGGTTATCTCCCTCGCCTTGGAGTACTTGTAGATAATCTTATGCATAAACTCGGTCTTCACGGACTGGCTATCATTCCAATGCTTCTTGGACTTGGCTGTAATGTGCCTGGGGCACTTGCTACGCGTGTACTTGAAACGAGAAGAGAGCGGTTTATAGCTGCAACACTTATGGCAATTGCTGTTCCCTGCATGGCACAGATAGCAATGATATTTGGATTAGTAGGATCATATGGAGTTGGCGCAATAGCAATTGTGTTCGGTACTTTGTTTATTGTATGGATAGTACTCGGATTGATCCTTAAAAAGATCATAAAGGGGGAAAGTCCCGAGATCTTTGTTGAGATACCCGCTTACCGTTTTCCCTATATACCAGGTCTTTTTAAAAAAGTCTGGATGAGAGTATTCTGGTTCGTCAAAGAAGCAGTGCCATTTGTTATAGTAGGTGTGCTCATCGTAAATATTCTTTATTTTACAGGTTTTATCCAGTTTATTGGCAGAATAGCTGCACCGTTTATACACGGAATATTTGGTTTACCACAAGACGCAATAGGAGCTTTAATAGTTGGTTTTCTTCGTAAAGACGTAGCTGTCGGAATGCTCATTCCACTCGAACTTACTCGGTCCCAAATGATTATTGCGTCGGTCGTGTTAACGATGTACTTCCCCTGCATTGCCACGTTTACTGTATTAGTAAAAGAGCTTGGATTAAAAGATATGTTCAAATCAGCAGGTATAATGCTTACTTCCACAGCAGTGGTAGGGGGCATACTTAACCTTGTATTGTAACTATAGCACATTCTCTTGACAAGCTGTAGTGAAAGTTCCATATTGTTCACACTATGAAAAGTAAAATAATTTACTTAATATTTTTTCTGATGATCCTTATCTGCGTTTCTTTCTGCACAAAAGGACCAGACAAAGTATTGGTCATATTCAGCTATCATCCTGAATATGAATGGTGTCAGCAAGAACTTAAAGGTATCCAAGAAGTCTTTTCCAGCACTGATGTAGTAATAGAAACTTTTTATATGGATACCAAGCGAAGGTCAGATGAGAGCTGGAAAAAAGAAATTACCGAAAGCGCATTGGACACAATAAAGAAGTTCAAACCAGATGTGGTTATTGTATGTGATGATAATGCATGTCAATTAGTTGCCAGTCAGTTCATAAATAAGAAACTTCCTTTTGTTTTTACCGGTATCAACGAAGATCCTCAGAAATACGGTATGCCTGCAAAGAATATCACTGGTGTCCTGGAAAGGAATCTTATCAATGGAACGATTGGATTACTCAGGGAACTAGACCCATCAATACAATCAATTGCTATTATTACCGATAACAGCACTACATCCAATGCGGCAACAACTCGTTTTACACAAGATAACTTTCCTGTAACCTTAAAAAAAGTATATTCTTTTGATTATTATGATGACTGGAAATCCACGGTGAAGGAACTGAATGAAGAGGTAGATGCTCTGGGGATTTATATGTATTTTACACTTAAAGAAGAAGGATCGGAAAGAAATATTCCAAGTGATGAAGTGCTACGATGGACAATCAATAACACATCACTTCCCACCTTCAGTTTTGAAGAATTCTCTGTGAAAAATGGAGTCCTTTGCGGAGAGACACAATCCGGTTATGAGCATGGTAAAGAAGCAGCTCTAATGGCTGAGGATATCCTTAAAGGCACCAACCCACATGAGCTGCCACTTCGCATTCCCACTATGGGAACAATGCTGATCAACAAAAGAACTGCAGATAAATTGCACATTAGCATACCAGATGAGTTACAACAAAAAGCAAAAATTATTGAATAAAAAATCCCTATGAAAGGAGAACTATGATTAATATTGGAATTAATGGATTTGGAAGAATCGGGCGTTTGGTCTTTCGTATTATGATGCAGCGGAATAATTTTAAAGTCATAGCAGTAAATGATATCACTGATGCGAAGACCCTTGCTCAACTTCTAAAATATGATACGACACATGGGAAATATCCAGGAACTATCGAGGAGCAGGATGGCAATCTTATCGTTGATGGCAATGTAATAAAAGTCTATGCAATCAAAGATCCTGCAGAATTACCCTGGAAAGAACTCGGTGTAGATGTTGTGGTTGAATCAACAGGCGTATTCCGTAAGAGAGAACAAATAGCCAAACACCTTGAAGCCGGCGCAAAAAAGGTTCTTCTCACTGTTCCTGCAAAGGACGAGATCGATGCTACGATCGTGCTTGGTGTAAATGATTATATGCTGAAGCCGGAAGACAAGATCGTATCAAATGCATCCTGTACCACAAACTGTCTCGCACCAGTAGTTAAGGTGCTCAATGATAACTTTGGAGTTAAATATGGTTTAATGACAACTGTCCATGCCTACACCAACGATCAGAAGATCCTCGACTCACCTCACAAGGACCTCCGTAGAGCCCGTACTGCTGCAATGAATATCATTCCTACAACAACCGGTGCTGCAAAAGCTGCAGGAAAAGTTATTCCAGAACTTAACGGCAAGCTCGATGGTATGGCAATGCGTGTTCCGGTTCAGGACGGCTCCATCGTTGACTTCCTCTGTATTTTAGAGAAAGATGCAACCGAAGAAGAGATCAATAACGCAATGAGAAAAGCATCGATGAACGAAATGAAGGGCATCCTTGAATATTCTGAAGATCCACTCGTTTCATCTGATATTATCGGAAATCCACACTCGAGCATCTTCGATTCCCAGCTTACAAAAGTCATGGGAGGTAATTTCGTTAAAGTTATCTCATGGTATGATAACGAGTGGGGCTATTCGAATAGAGTAGTTGATCTTATTGAATTAATAATGAAATAAAGTAACTAATCGCACAAATAAAAAAGGGACGATTTTTTTAGGATCGTCCCTTATTTAATGTTTTAACCCAGATAATGCAGTAGACATATTTCTAACCTCTTGATTTCAAGTATATTGAACTGCATTGCAGTTGAGATTTAGTTTAATATTTTCAATTGAATCTAATAGTTTTTTGAACTTATTTCTG
>DRBZ01000030.1 GCA_011043895.1 Candidatus Cloacimonadota bacterium | reverse complement strand
TCCCGTAGGAGTCTGGGCCGTATCTCAATCCCAGTGTGGCCGGTCACCCGTTAAGGTCGGCTACACATCATCGCCTTGGTAGGCCATTACCCTACCAACAAGCTAATATGACGCAGGCTCATCCCATAGCGGTAGCTTGTAAACAGAGGCCACCTTTATTTCGAAAAACACATCCGGTATTACCCCCGGTTTCCCGGGGCTATCCCAGTCTACGAGGTAGATACCTACGCGTTACTCACCCGTTCGCCACTGTACTCTTCCCTGCAAGCAGGAAATTTCTCGTTCGACTTGCATGCCTAATCCACGCCGTCAGCGTTCGTCCTGAGCCAGGATCAAACTCTCCATCATTTTATATGATTTACTTTGTTTGCGTAACTAAATGATTAGTTGCGAATATGTATACACCCTATGTGTTTTTTAAAGAACGTGTTGCAGAGTTCACGATACGAGTTTTTTCGTGTCAAGCATTTCGTATTAAAAATGTAATTATTTTTTTTTACCTGTCAAATAGAAAAAACACTCTACGTGCAAAGCACTGTCACTACGCAATTTTCTCTCTGCCACCTATGTATTTTCTTAATACTTCAGGGACTTCTATCTCACCCTGTTTTGTTTGATTATTTTCCAAAAGAGCAATCATCGTTCGTGAAGTAGCAACTCCAGAACCATTCAGTGTATGTACATAATGTACTTTTCCATCTTGTGATGAACGGAACCGAATTTGCGCACGCCTTGCCTGAAAGTCAATAAAATTAGAACATGAGCTCGCTTCAAGATATTTCTCCATGCCTGCAGACCATACTTCAATATCATAACATTTGTAGGCAGCAAAACTGAGATCACCACTGCAAAGCTGCATTACACGGTAAGGAATACCTAAATTCTGCAATATCGCTTCTGCGTTTGCCAGTATCTCCTGAAGCGCTTTTTCCGAATCCTCGGGCTTAACAAATTGAACCAGCTCTACTTTATTAAATTGGTGAATGCGCTGCAACCCCTTTGTATCTTTTCCATAAGATCCAGCTTCACGTCTGAAGCAAGGTGTGTAGGCAGTATATTTCAACGGCAATTTATCTTCAGAAAGGATCTCGTTTTGATGTAGATTTGTAAGAGGTACTTCGCCTGTTGGTATCAAAAAAAGGTCATCTTCATCAATATGATACATGTCATTTTCCAACTTGGGTAATTGCCCGGTTCCTGTCATGGTCTGTCGGTTTGCAATGAAAGGCGGAAAAACCTCTGTATAACCATTCACTTCCGTCTGGAAATCCAGCATATAATTGATCAGTGCTCTTTCCAATTTTGCGCCCCATCCAATATAACATGGATATCCACTGCCAGTAATCTTGGCTGCTCTCTGAAAATCCATAAGTCCAAGCTTTTCACTTAACTCAAGATGATCAAGCGGCTTGAAATCAAAAACGGGTTTCACACCCCATTCTCTGATGAGCTTGTTATCAGCTTCGTCATTTCCAATGGTAACTGATTCATCAAAAATATTCGGAATTGTTAACAGCTCCCCATTAAGTTCTTCTTCCAGAATTTTTATCTTCTGCTGCAGGACTTTGGTTTCTTCTGCTACTTGTTTCATATCAGCGATAAGTGTGTCTGCATTCTCACCCTTCTTCTTTGCCTGTGCTATATCTTTCGAGACAGCATTCTGGAGTTTACGCTTTTCTTCAAATTCAAAAAGAAGCGCTTTATGCTTCCGGTCCAGCTTGAGGATAAGCGAAATATCTGTCTTCTCACCTTTGTTTTTCACACATTCACGAACAAGTTCTGGATTATTTCTTATGAATTTTATATCTAACATTACTGGTCTTTCCTATTGGCAACCTCTTCGCCCTTTTTGATGATCTCGATGAAATCATTGATCTTGAGACTTGCTCCGCCGATAAGCGCACCATCGATATCCGGCTGTATGAGTAATCCCTCGCAGTTGGCTACCTTTACACTGCCACCATAAAGGATCCTTGCTTTATTAGCTACATGAGAGCTATAATTATCCTTCAACCAATTTCTGATAAAAGCATGGGCATCCTGTGCGATCTCCGGTGTGGCTGTTTTGCCTGTACCGATTGCCCAGACTGGCTCGTAGGCGATCGTAATTTGTTGCATATCTTTTTCCCCAACATCACCCAGTCCATATCGAAGCTGATTTGTAAGTACTTGCTCGGTATAACCATCTTCGCGCTCATTCTCTTTTTCACCGACACAAAAAACAATATGCTTTTTGTGCTTAAGAAGTGATAAGATCTTGCGATTTATCTCCTCATCATTCTCCGCAAATATGTGACGACGCTCCGAATGACCAACAAGTGCATACTTACATCCGATCGAAGTCAGCATTGGAGGAGAGATCTCGCCGGTATATGCGCCGAAATCCTTAAAATAGATATTCTGTACACCAATATCGATATCATTTCCTCTTGTCTTTTCAAGACAACTCATGGTGTATAAATTCGGGGGAAAGATCAGGATCTGATTTTCATGCCTGAAATCCTTCTCCCATGAAGAAAGCTCATCAAAGAAGACAAGTGTTTCTTCAAGTGTCTTGTACATCTTCCAATTTCCAGCGATAATCATCCTACGCATTGTATTCTACCTTTTGTTGTTTAACTCTAATGAATACTTATATTTAGTATTATATATTATATAACTAAGTTACTGCTGTTTTTGAATGAACTCGATCTCTTCTTTTGCGAATTTTCCAAGCTGAGGATTATTCACTATAAGTTCAAATTCTGCAATTGCCTTATCCCACTGCCCTTCTTCGCGATAGATCTTACCCATATAATAATGCGCCTGTGGATTATTCTGATCGATAGCAAGCACGCTTTGTAGATATTGCTTAGCAGTTTGATACTGAGCTTTATCGTAGTAAAGCTGTCCCAGTGTAAAAGCAATATCCTTATCACTCTTCAATGCAAATGACTTCTCAAACGCTGCGATGGCATCATCAATCAGGCCCATATTCTGATAGAATATCCCGAGGTTTTTATACACTTTCCTCAGAATATAATCAGCTGGTTTTGTTGAAATATAATCTTCGTATGCCTGTATTGCTTTGGGTGTCTGACCGGTCTTGTGATACATAATTGCGATTTTTTCGAGGAATTCAACTTTCTTGGGATTCAGCTGGAACGCATCTTTATAGTAAATGATCGCATTCTCAAGATCCCCTGCATCTTCGTAGATTTTTGCTATTTTATAACTTACCTTGTATTCATCATAATTTTCATCATAATCCAACAAAATCTGAAGTGCCTTATCGCTATCTCCCATTGATTCATAGATCGAGTTGAGTGAGATCACGATCTGGTAATTATCCGGTTCATATTCCTTGCGAAGTTCATAATATTTGATCGCATCATTAAACTGCTTGGTCATATAAAACAAAACTGAGAGATTTTTATAGAGTTCACGAATTCGATCGGTTTTGGGATTTTCTTCTGAATCGATCTCTCTGTAAATCTCCAGGGATTCATTGAATTTATCGATAGCTCCTTGATAGTTTTTCTGCGTGAAGAGCTCTACTCCTTCATTATAGGCAGTTCCAGCCTTGTATTCTTTTTCCTGAATCTCACGGTCTGTGAGCTGTTGGGCATAAGAGAACCCATATATCATAATTGAGATCAAAGCTAGTAGTACAAGCTTTTTTAGCATAGTGAAAACTCCTTTATGTTTAATTTATTATGCTCTTGGATGATAGAGAGAATGAACTTCTTTGAGATAATTCCTGTCAATATTTGTATAAATTTGAGTTGTGCTGATACTGCTGTGTCCCAGTAATGTCTGCACTATACGCAAGTTAGCACCTCCCTGTAATAAATGTGTGGCAAAAGAATGACGCAAAGTGTGCGGTGAGACATGAGTCTTGATACCAGCCTCCCTTGCATATTTATCTATGATCTTCCAGCAGCCCATTCGGCTGATTTTGTTGCCAAACCTGTTAAGGAACATAACATTATTTTGCCGGTATTGCAGCAATTTAGCGCGCGCATTATTAAGATAATCTTCACAAAGTTCAATCGCCGTCCTTGAGATAGGCACATACCGTTCTTTTCTGCCTTTTCCAAAAAGTCGCACGATCTGCTCATCAAAAAAAATATCTCCGATTCGCACATCGATCATCTCTGATATTCGAGCTCCGGTTGAGTAGAGAAATTCGAGGATTGCTCTGTCACGCTTGCCATATTCATCATTTCTGCTTACTGCATTAATAAGGGCATTCACCTCTTCGATAGAAAGCACATCCGGAAGTGAAGAAGCCACTTTGGGAGAGGGGAATCGTTCATAGATCGGGTCCGAAATTAGTTCTTCCATGTGCAGGAATTTGTAGAAATTTACCAGCGAACTTCGTTTCCGGGAAACCGTTTTATCAGACATACCTTCCTTGTATAGCTCATTGATATATGCAATGACATCATCAGAAGTTCTTTCTGTTAATGCAACTGATGAACTCGATGCAGCAAACTGTGCGATATCTCTTTCATAGGCACTGATAGTATTTGCAGTAAGACCCTTCTCAAACTGCAGGAAGAACTTGAATTTGTTGATCAAGCTGGTATCTTTTTCTGACAATGTTACTTTCTTTGGCATACAAACAATGTATTTCCATGTTTACATAACGTCAAGAAAGTGTGTAATTTTATTCCGATCCTTTCCAGTTTAATTTGACAGATTATCGTATTTTCTAATTCTTTAACTTCATCAATAATTATACCATGAATTATTTAAGAGAATCTGAAAAAGAATTAGAATTGCAGAGATACAAAATAAATACTAACAGAATATCTCTACATTTGATCTCCTCCTCAGGTCTAAGACATAGTAAAACTGGTCTGAAAAAAGCAGGCATTAACAAGCCCTTTACTGTTCATACTCTGAGACATTCATTTGCTACTCACCTTTTGGAACAAGGAACAGACTTACGATACATTCAGGAATTGCTTGGACACAACAG
>DRBZ01000113.1 GCA_011043895.1 Candidatus Cloacimonadota bacterium | reverse complement strand
CTCCTAAAACAATATATTTCTATAATCATAAAATTATTAAACTCCGTGCTTTTATGCTCATATGTTCAATTCTTATTATGTAACACAAGATTCGAATCTTGTGCAATGTAATATTTGATTGATTTGACGGTTGGAGTGACTAGTACTGATAAATAATCTAACATGACTTATCTATTCATCTCGATTCCAATCAGGATTCATAGGCATCACCTGCTTCCTTTTTACTTTTTGTTTAGCACGCAGATCCACACTGATTTTGCGGATCCTCGTTGATAAATTAAACAGTAAAATTGTATTGTTCATTTTTAAATCCTATCAGCGTTCAGCAGTTTGATCTTCTTGAAATTGTCTTACTATTGGCGTATTTGTGTTCAATTTCATAGAGTTACTTATAATTGACGATGCCTTTACAGAAATCATAAAGATCCACGCTGGTACTATCAAAATATGCAAGAGTATCTTTTATGTGGTATATCTCAGGTGGAAGGATGCCCTGATATTGGGAGAAATTGTAATAGATATAGAGAAAATTCCGCCAGGAAGAGTCCATTGGAAAATCGATCACTTCATCGATGTAACTATAATAAAACATATCAGGAATAAAACCCTGATACGAAGGAGGCCAGTAAATTGATATGCCTCCAGCCGAGGTATAGTTTGAACCGCTTACTTTATGCAATACTGCATCTTCAATTGCATCAACTACAACCTGCGCTTTAATCTGTGTTGTTGTAAATGGAACACTGTCAAGAATGGTTTCTGCAAAATCAGTAACTGCTTCTGCAACAGCTGGTACTTTATCAAATTGTATAGTGGAAAGCGTGATCGTGGTGTCTGCAAGGTGTATATCTTTGTAAAGATCGCAAATCTCCTTTCCAAGATTGGCAGCAGTAATAGAAGGATCGTCGGTTATTGCCTGTAATATTTCTGTAAATGCCCAAGTGGTTCCTAGATTTTCGGATCCCACTATGATATCTATCGGTACATTTCGCAGCTCGTACATGACTTCGATCATCTGCATCATACATGCATTAAGTGCCAACAGATCGAAATGGATGCCGGAATTGCTTAGTGCATCAACCATGTTGCGCACTGTCATGAAAGCTCCATCACTTGTCATATCCACGATAAGCCCTTGCCAGCCGAATCCGTGATCTGCAAGCATGAGTGCATAGTGCTCAGCAGGATAGTTTGCAACTGCCCATGTAAGAAAATTCTGCATTGTTTCGGAATCAGCCATATTCACTTCTCTGCCGCCCTGTCCATCTCCCCAATCCTGAATTGCATTTTCAGGTGTCGGTTCCATTCCCGGTTTATAGTAAAAACGTTCTGCTATTTCCCAGCCACCGAAATCATCCATGTGCGGATATCGATCGAACTGAATAATGATGTTGACTTCATCAGTACTACCTACTCCAGCAGCAATAATGTTATGGAATGCAGTGATAAAGTCCGACTGCATACTTGCCTCATCTCCATCCAGATACAACATGAAAGTCCATGATTTTTTGTTTACATTAGGGTCAGTAAGTTTACAGCAGCCAAAAAGTACAAAAGCGCTTAATAACGCAATAATAACTATCCTTTTCATAGGATCTCCTTGTTGGTCTTATGGAAATGAAAAGCAGAGAATTAAAATGTCAAGTTGTTTGGATCTAACACCCTTGTAATGTAAAACAGGCATACGCCCAAAAATTGTAGGTTGATTTCTGTGAATCACTTTGAATAAAGGTTTTGCTGGTTTTTTATACTATATAATTACTTTTCGACTAGAGTGATAATTTTCCACAATATGCTTTTGTCACCCTGATCCGCCGGCTGGCGGAGAAGGATCTCCCACACTTCGATCCGTCTTTGTTTTACTTCGGCGCGATAAAGAACCTCAGTGTGACAGTGATTTACGCTCATAAGATTCAATCTCTGATATTTTTTATACGTGCCTATTTCCCGTGCCATTATTCAAAAGTGTCATCACTTTAAAAAAATTTTGAGGGTATGTATGCATGTAATGCAAAATAATTGACAGTATAAGTAGGTCTCCAAATATTCATTATATATTGAATCTGGAGAAAAATTTTATGAATTCACCACTTAGACTTATCATTTCACTCGTGGGCTTTGCCTTGCTCTGGTTCGGCTATTTAGGAATCAGGAATGGAGAGGTAAGGATCAAAGGCGGTTTTAAAATATCAAAAGAAGAGAAGCCGACACTTTACTGGATCAATGTAGCAATCTATATTATTGTGGGCATTGCTGGTTTGCTTTTCGGGCTTGTATCATAAAATCGATTCTTACTCAGCTCTCGATTTTTCTTTCCGGAAAACATAAGAAAAACAGTAATTATTGACAAGACACTATGCTAATTCATCTACATAAATCATGAAATTTAAACAAAGCTTACTGAAAACAGATATCGGTAATCTCCTTCTTACCTTTTCTGACGAAGGAATTCACACGATCCAGTTCAATGCAAAAGATGGTGATGTTATCTTTGAACAATCTGACAAGAACCAGTATGTTGATCAACTCGAAGAATATTTTTTAGGAAAAAGAAAATCCTTTGATTTTCCCTTTATACTTGTTGGTACACCATTTCAAGTTAGTGTGTGGAAATATATTCAGAAAATTCCTTTTGGAAAAACACAGACTTATAAAGAAATTGCAGAGGGGATTGAACATACAGGATCATCCAGAGCTGTGGGTAATGCTTTGCATGTGAATCCTATTCCGATCGTGATCCCCTGCCATCGTGTGATTCGTTCTGACGGAGGTTTGGGTGGATTCGGTGGAGGAATTCATCTTAAACAGAAATTACTGGAATTCGAGAAAGAACACGTATGATCGAGAGAAAGAAAACACGTCAGGTTTCTATTGATAATGTACAAATTGGTGGCAATGCACCTATATCAGTTCAGTCGATGACTAATACCGACACGCGTAATGCAGAGAAAACCCTCGAACAAATATATGCTTGTGCATCCCATGGCTGTGATATTATCCGTGTTGCAGTTCCTGATGAAAAAGCAGTCGAAGCTCTTCCCACCATTTTAGACCGGGTACCAATTCCGGTTATTGGTGATATTCATTTTAATCATGAACTCGCAATACAGGCAATTGAAAAAGGTGTGCATTGCATTCGTATCAATCCTGGTAATATTGGCAGCAATGATAAAGTAAAAAAGATCATCGATGCAGCGAAACAAGCACATATTCCTATTCGAATCGGAGTAAATGCCGGATCTTTAGAAAAGGATATTAAGAAGAAATTCGGTATCACTGCTGATGCTCTGGTAGAAAGTGCTATGCGGTATGTACGATTTTTCGAAACACAGGAATTTTATGATATCAAACTTTCATTAAAAGCATCTTCAGTTCCATTAACTATCAAGGCGTACAGAAAAATAAGTGAAAGATGCAACTTTCCCCTTCATCTTGGCATTACAGAAGCCGGTACGGTATTCTCAGGAAGCATTCGTTCATCTATTGGAATCGGAACACTCCTTGCAGAGGGAATCGGCGATACGATACGTGTATCGCTTGCAGCAGAGCCAGTTGAAGAGGTGAAGGTCGGCGTTGAGATACTTCGAGCTCTTGATTTGAGAAAGGGGCCTCATTTTATCGTGTGCCCCACGTGCGGACGAACAGAGATCGATATTATTCCTATTGCTCAGCAGGTTGAAGCAGAAGTCAGAAAAATGAAGATCAGGGAGAATATATCAATTGCGATAATGGGTTGTGTCGTCAATGGACCTGGTGAAGCAGAAGAAGCTGATATTGGCATAGCCGGAGGTAAAGGGCAGGCAGTACTATTCAGGAAAGGGAAGATTTTGAGAAAGATAAGTGAGGAAAATATTATCTCAGAACTTATCAAGGAAATTTCAACGCTTCTGTAGGATTTATGGGAATAATCTACTCCATCATTGATGTTGGCACTAATTCCATACTATTACTCATCGCGAAAAAAAACAATAATAACATAGACATTCTTCATAGAGATGCGCAGACCTCTTCACTTGGAAAGGGCATGAAGGATAGTTTATTGACCAAGGAAGGAATCCTGAGAGTAGAACGAATCCTTGAAGAATTTATTGGGACTTCACAACGATATAATTCCGACAAGATCATTATCACAGGAACTTCTGCATCACGGGAAGCAAAAAATATTTCGGAATTATCAGACTGGTTGAAAGAAAAATACGATCTCCCTTTTCATATTCTCTCTGAGAAACAAGAAGCATATTATATCTATCTGGCAAATAAGTCTGAATTTGCTATGTTTAATGGTTTTGTCCTATTTGATATCGGAGGAGGAAGCACGGAGTTTATGGTCGTCAAGGATGGAATACTGGATTATGTTATCAGCACAAAAATCGGTGTACGTAGATTGAACAATAATTTCGAAAATGAAAATGATAAAATCAAATATTGCAGATCGAAACTTATAGAATCTAAGGTTTTACAACATACCCCGAATGCTTTTAAAGTAGTTGGTATTGGAGGAACGGTCACAAATCTTATAGCAGTCAAAGAGGAATTGAAGGTTTGGGATTCTGAAAAGGTACATAAGCAGGTCCTTACTCTGGATGATGTAGAATATTTTAAATCACTCTGGAAGAGACTCCCTTATGATGAAATTGAGAGATTGATCCCCTTTGATCCACACCGTTCTGATGTACTACTTTCAGGTACGATCATACTTGAGAGTATTTTCGAATATTTACAGCTTGATGAAATTCTTGTGAGTGATCGAGGGTTGCAATTTGGAGTCTTACAGGAAGCTGAGGAATTTAAACTATGTTAACTAACCACAGAGGGCAAAGAGCTCACTTAGAATAAATTACCTAGAAACTGATGTACATAAAAGGGGTAGTATGAATAAGCATTGATATGATTTTATTGGGTTAATCAATGTACAATATAAATCTACAATTCACAATCTTAAATCTAAAATTTTAAATCTTCGATATCAGCGTACCCCAACCCCTTCTCCACCTCGACAACCATTTCGTTTTCAAACCATTTCGTTTTCAAGAAAATTGAATTCACATGAATTATCTCAAATTAAGATTTATAATGTAAAAGGACAACTGGTTAGAAATTTAGGATTTAGGATTTCGGATTTCGGATTTAGTGTGGT
>DRBZ01000019.1 GCA_011043895.1 Candidatus Cloacimonadota bacterium | reverse complement strand
CTTGAAGAGTATAATCCTGAATCCTATTCTACGAACGATGGTGGATTTATGTACGAACCAGGTATAAGCAAAGCTGGTGGTTCAACATCCTACGGCAATATGACTTATGCTGGACTGAAAAGCATGATCTATGCAAAGCTGGATAAAAACGATCCCCGTGTGCAGGCAGCATATGATTGGATAAGTAATCATTTTATAGTAGAGACTAATCCTGTACTCGGAAATCAGGGACTTTTTTATTACTACCTCATGATGGCAAAAGCGCTCACTGCTTATGATGTAGATATTATCGTCGGTGATGACGGTATTGAACATGACTGGAGAGCTGAGCTTGCAAACCAGCTAATAAAAATCCAGAACGAAGAGGGCTGGTGGCAAAACGAGAACGGAAGATGGTGGGAAAATAATAAAGTACTTGTCACGACCTACTGCATTATTAGTCTTGAGGAGATTCTAAAAGGGTAATTAATAATGAATGGACTTTTAGTTAATCCAGAACTTGGATCAAAAGTACGAATTTTCAAAGTATTTACGAATATTCCATTAAAAGTTGACAAGCCCATAGATTTTTCTTTACAAGAATTTTACGAAAAATGTAAATTATGTATTGAAGCATGTGAAGTATCTGCGATTTCGTGCGAAGCGGAACCTTCATATGAAATAAAGAATGTCTCAAATAATCCAGGAGTTAGACGCTGGGCAGTTGATATTGAGAAATGCTACATGTTTTGGATTGAAAGCGGCGGGTATTCAAACTGAATTGCAGCGTGTCCTTTTTCGAAATAATATGAAAAATTTAAAAATGCACACAGATTATTTAATGTCTCAAACAGGCACATTTTTATATGCTACTTTCTTAAATAGTTTTTATAATTTATTAATTAAAATTAAAAGGAGAACAGGATGAAAAACAAAATAATATTAATATTTTTTGGGATTATTATTTCATTGGGTTTAATGCTATCACCTGTATTAGCAGATGATTTGATAGACCAAGCCAAGGAGTTGCTTGAAAAATATTCAACAGCATCTCCTCCCCCTGGATCGAATGATCCAGGTAACTGGGATGAAATAATGCAATCAAAACAAGCTGGACCAATGGTAAATTGTATGCCTCATTATTATAGTTGGGTTGGTAGAGAAATTACAATTTGGGGTAACGTACATTGGGGTGATGTCACTTCCGGAAACTATCAATGGGATCTTGGTGATGGCAATATTCTGACAGGAGCTGTTGCAGATGCCCGATACATTGCTGTAACACACACTTATACCACAGGCGGTATAAAAACTGCAACTTTAACAGTGACTGATGATGATGGACTAATAGATGTTGATCAAACAACAATTGATGTTATGCCAATTGTCGACAAAGCACAACGAGTCAATGCTGCTATCGAAGATGGTTTACGTTGGCTGTACTTTAATCAAAATTCTAATGGCTATTGGTACACAACTGGGGAATATGGTGTAGGAACAACTGGGCTTGCAGTATTAGCATTTGAAGAAAATGCCCATTACGGTAATAATGATCCTGATGAAGACATTTATGCTGAAACAGTACAACTCGGTTTAGATTGGTTGTTAAATGTTAATGGTAGAACAGTTTCGATTGGTGTACAGACAGCAGGTGATCCTGACACTGATGGAGATGGGATAGGAACTTACTTTCTAAATTCAAGTCATAGTAATTACTCAAGTGGGATAGCTTGTTTAGCAGTTGCAATGAGCAATCAACCGGATAGTGTTGTTGCAAGTGGTTCTCTTGCTGGAATGACATATTACGAAGTAATGGAAGATGCCATGAATTGTATTGCATGGTCACAGACTGATGCATCCTCTGGAAATCAACGTGGTGGTTGGCGGTACTATGTTCATTCAAGTAATTATGGATCAAGTGATAATTCTGCTGTCCAGTGGCCTGTGCTTGCTCTTGTTGCAATAGAACAAAATATGCCACCAATACAAACACCAGAATGGGTAAAAGATGAACTAGCATATTGGTTGGATTATAGCCAAGATATCAACGGCGGTTTTGGATATACTTCCCCAAATCAATACCTCAATATAGCTAAAACTGGAGCTGGTATTGGAAGTCATTATTATATCGGAACGCCTGACGTAAGTATATCAATTCAAAATGCTCTGAATTTCTTGGATGTTCATTGGAACGACACGCATGATCCTTATCCTTGGAGAGAAATTTTGAATGGTAATTATTATGGTCTTTATGGTTTAAAAAAAGCAATGGAATTTTATGATATTACAACTTTCGGTGCAGGATCAAGAGACTGGTATGAAGAGGTTTCAGATTACCTTCTTGATAATGCCACTTACGGACAAAATACAAATGGTTCCTGGCCAAGTGGTGGAGTATTCCTTACCTTTCAACAGGGAACAACTGCAACTTCTGTGTTAGTATTGACTCGTGGTGTAGTTCAATTACAACCTATTGCAGTTATTAACTCTTCTAATCTACCTCAACCAACTAATACTCCGATTGCTTATTCAGGTGCAGATTCATATCATCAAAATCCTGAGGAATTTATTACTCAATGGGAATGGGACTTTGATGCAAGCGATGGTCTTGATTGGGATAATCCTGATGCTATTGGTGAATTTGTAACATGGGAATATTCTGTGGAAGATACTTTTGAAGTCACTTTACTTGTTACTGGTAGTGACAGTTTAACAGATACAGATGTTCATTTTACAATAGTAGATGATGGTGTAATTCATGCCCCAATTGCAGATCCAGGTGGTCCTTACTTTGGACATATTAGTGAAACTATAACATTGGATGGCTCTGGTTCCTATGATCCTGATGGTGGTGAAATCATACTCTACGAATGGGATACAAATGGTGATGGACTATATGATGATGCCACTGGTGAAACAACTGATGTGTTATTTGATAATGTGTACTCAGGTCTTATTGGATTAAGGGTCCATACTGCAAATGCTTGTTCTGACTCAACTGCTCCAAAATATGTTACATTATGGACATCAAATGTTGATATAGAATTAACAGATGATAATGTAGATGTATCAAATCTTCATCCTGCCGAAGGAGAGGTTGTGTCTTTTGAAGCTACTATTGAATGTCATACTGAGGGTGGTGCTACTGTTGGTGAGTTTGTTGTTCGTTTCTATGATGGTGACCCATCAATAATAGTCAATCCAATTGGAACATTTAATCTTGGACCAATAGGAAATGGAGATACTGAAACAGTATTTCTAAATTGGACTATGCCTGATACACTTTCTCATGATATTTATATTCACGCGGATGCTGATTTCGATATAGAAGAGTATAATGAAGATAACAACCAAGTTGTAGTCGAACTTGGAACTGCTGTACCAGCTGACGAACCATACTTCTGTCCAAATCCATATAATCCTGATACTTATAGTACATATCCTGGCACAATTTATCCGAACTTTGATGACCCCGCAAATCCTATCACCAAGCTGAGAATATACGATATAGCTGGTGAACTGGTTAAAGAACGCGAAGATGTTGGCATCATAACTGAACCAATAAAATGGGATGGTAAAAATGAATACGGCGATTATGTCGCAAATGGTGTTTATTTTATCATCGTAGAAAATCAAGCTGGTGAGAAAAAGATCATCAAAGTAGCGATATTACGCTAGGAAAGGAGATAACAATGAAAACACATAAAATAATCAAAACATTACTTTCTTTCGTGGCAATACTTGGATTATTCACCTCCTTTGCTTTTGCAGAAGAAGATTTTGCAGGCGGTCAGGGAGGTGCTTTCCTGAGAATTCCTGTTGGTGCTCGTCCTGCAGGTCTCGGAAATGCATTTACTGCTATTGCTGATGACGGCTCTGCCCCTTTCTATAATCCTGCAGGTCTCTGCCAGATTAAGGGCACACGCCTTGGTGCAATGTACAATATTATGAGCTTGGATAGAATGAATTATCAAGCGTCGATCATTGTAGGCAGCAGCCGTAATGCAGCCCTGGCAGTCACCTTTAATAGTATTGGAGTGAACGATATTATTGAATGCCTGCCAGGTCAGGGTCCAAGCGGGAATACGTTCAGCTCCAATGATATGGCTATAGGTATTTCTGCAGGTGGTAAGATCATACCTTTGTTAAGTATCGGTGCAGGAGCCAAGTATTTGACGCAATCCATTGATGACAACAGGGGAACCGGTTTCGCATTCGATCTTGGCGCATTGGTACTTTCTCCTGTTTCAAGTGGACTGATAAAGCAAATACGCGCAGGTGCAAGCTTACTTAATCTTGGTGGAAAGATGAAGTGGGATACTGATTCTGATCATGAAGATGAGATACTTCCCATGCTGCGTCTCGGTGCTTCTGCAGATCTTCAGCTTACTTCCTTTGATGTGATCGGTACTGCGGAAATTTCTCAATCTCTTGGACGCGAAGGCGATCAGAAAAATGATTTCAAATTACATCTTGGCGTTGAGGGCTGGCTTGCAAACTTATTTGCTGTACGTGCCGGTCTTGACGGAGAAGATTTCACAATGGGTGCTTCGATCGTATTAAGTGATTTCCGATTTGATTATGCCTATATACCTGATTTTCTTGATGAAGGTGCAACTCATAAACTGGCAATTGATCTAGGTTTTTAACCCAAGAAAGTTAACTATACTAACGGCTTTGTTCCGATTAATCGGAATGTAGCCGTTTTTCTTTACATTCAAACTTGACAGTCAGTTTAGTGTCGCTACATTATAAATTTCTTAAATCGTTTTTTGAAAGACACATAGGGGGTGACCGGTTTCGACAGGGACTGCGGAGGTAAGAATAGCATATCGGGCAGATTACCTATCCCGTTAAACTTGGTGATACTAAATTGTAAATGCAGATGAAAATCTAGCACTAGCTGCATAAACATGCAACTCATTTGATAGAATGGTGCCATTGACAATCTATTGAATGCCGTTTTCAATGGCTTAGATGCTGCGATGTCTATACACAGTGTTGAAGCAAATAGGCTTGGTTTCGGAAAGGTTTGTGCATTGTTCTTTCTGAAATGACCAAATTACGATGTTCTAAATATGTAGAATTTCTTACAGCCAAATCTCTGGACGCGGGTTCGACTCCCGCCACCTCCACCAGTCTTCGCTTGGAGCGGAGCGACAAACGATGACTGACACGCCGTAATGAAATGAAGGCGGTCACTCAACCTAAAATGCATTATTCTTTTCGCTCCAAGACTACGACCTGGCAGGCCATTATGAATAATTTT
>DRBZ01000011.1 GCA_011043895.1 Candidatus Cloacimonadota bacterium | reverse complement strand
GATCTGTCGAAGTCATAATATGGAATACTCCACATTGCTT
Source organism: Candidatus Cloacimonadota bacterium (assembly GCA_011043895.1). Lineage (GTDB taxonomy): Bacteria > Cloacimonadota > Cloacimonadia > JGIOTU-2 > JGIOTU-2 > Celaenobacter. The sequence goes on along the minus strand of DRBZ01000011.1, from coordinate 5,544 downwards.
TTTTATGCAGATAAGGTTTTCTGTACCAATTGCTGTTTTGCGAAGTCATGAAATTGTATGCCTTTTCATGCTTTGTTTTTGTTTTATCACCTTCTCGAAAAACATAGTAGGTTTCGATGAGTTCCATATTTTCATCATACGGCGCTGTTGCATAAGCAACTCCGAATATACGAGAATTCCCGGATAAAAGTGCAGTAAGTGATGCAATGATGTCTTGTTCTGTTAGATTAGATTTAGTGCTCAATTTCACAGCTTCTTTTTGTACTTCTGCTTCGATGGTTGTTTGAGTGTCCACATACTTCAGTTTTTCACAGTAAGAGCAAGTGCAGGATGCTATTGCCAGAGAAGCAAGTACGATCATCAATAAGATTACAGTCGTTTTCATTATCGTATTCTCCATGTAAAGATTATTTTCAAGATGGATTTTCTAATACGAAACTCAAATTAATCAAGTTTTATCAATAAAATGATACAAAACTTTAAAAGTAAGTGAGATGATTCGGTTTTTCTTGCCTTATCAGTGAGATTGCCTTTATTTCGCTCCATGCCGAAAAACATACTGATCACCGGTTATCCCGGAGCGGGAAAGACCACACTCATCAACAAATTGGTCAAACAACTTTCCTGCACCATCGATGGATTTTACACCCATGAAATGAAAAAGCATGGAAGGCGAATAGGTTTTTATATTACGGATTTTGATGGTAACCAGATGGTCATGGCTTCGGAGAAATCGGCGTCTCAGTATCGGGTGAATAAATATGGGGTCAATATCGATGCGTTCGAAAAGGTCGGCATTCCGGCAATGGAACGAGCGCTTCAGTCTGCTGATCTGGTTGTGATCGATGAGATCGGCAGAATGGAGATGTTCAGCACGAAATTTTGTGAAAAATTGAGGAAAGTTTTTGATGCGGACAAACCTCTTCTGGCAACGATAAAGAAGATAGATTGTGCACTTACAAAGGAGTTAAAAGAAAGGGAGGATGTGCAAATATTCGAGGTCACAAAGCAAAATAGAAATGTTATTATTGATGAAGTAAAGAGAGCACTGAAAGAGATATTGTAATCGAATTTATTAAGACAATCTTCATTAATTACACCTAAATAATCTGATGGTTGTTAGATAAACACTTTCACAAAAACTTAAGAAACACTCGTTACCAAAGCCCTCTTTGGTAACGCTCTGAAAGTTCACTTCTTCTTCTGCTTATTCACCTCTTTCAGAAGGAACTTTGCTTTTTTATTACCAAGTTCAGCAGCTTTTTGCAAATTAATATATGCCTTTTCCGGCTCATTAAGATATTTCATAACTCCACTCAATTGAAGGTATGCAACAGCCAGTCTTGGCTTTGCCTTAATAAGTTTTACCAGGATCTCTCGTGCCTGCTCGTAATTACCTAATTTGTTATGAATATTTGCTAAACTCAGCAATCCATTCACATAATTCGGTTGAAGTTGTAGCGCTTCCAGTATCATTTCCTTTGCTTTTATCGGATCACCTTGCTCATCATACACGATCGCCAGACCAACCATTGTTCTTGCATCTTTTGGTCTGAGTTCAAGCGCTTTAGTATAGTAATTGATTGATTGATCAAATTCTTTTCTCATGCCATGAAGCATGCCCAATCCTGCATAGATTCGAGGATCATCAGTATTATAATCCATTGCCTTTTGAAGGTCTTCAATTGCCTTATCAAAATTTCCCTTTTCTTTGGCAGAGATTCCCTGCTGAAACCAGTATTCTGCAGCAAGTTTATTATTCTCAGCAACGTACTGTTCATGCAGCTCTCGTTTTTTCTGATCAATTTTACTTTGACCAAGCTGTATCTCATATTCTTTCTCTTTTACCTTATCTTCTGCAAGTATTTCCTTGTGAGTTTCAAGCTCATCCTGCTCTTGCTTGAGTGCTTCATTTTCCTGCTCTAATGCAGAGAGTTTTTTGTTCAATTCTTCTATCTGGACAAGTGCTTCATCCGCTCTTTTTCGTGATTCTTCCAGTTCTTTAGCTCGTTCCTGATCCTGCACCACATCATTCAGACGATCGAGCACATCATCCTCATCAACATCGATCTCAGCTTTGATGTAGTAATTATCTCCGGTCCAGTCTTCTTCTAAAATTTTCGTTTCTGTTATTCCTGCGGATATCACTTCAATTTCCTGAGATGTGAGTTCTTTGACTTCCTCGCCAACTTCTATAGTTTCGTTTTCAAATGAAGTGCTAATATACACGCCAATCTCTTCAAGGAGCAGACGTTTTACCTGTTCCAATGCAATCGCACGAGCAGTCAGTTTGCTGTCTGCTTCACCGGCTCGATAATTGTATTCACGAATAAAGGTTTTTGCACAAAGAGTGGTAACCAGAGAAATAAAAATTGTAATAATAATAATTTTTTTCATAGAATGGCTCCTTTGAGTTGGATGATAAGAGATAGTGAGTTATGTCATTGTCAAGAAAATGAAAAAGTTAATAAAATTCTGTAACCATTTACAAAAGTATGCGTTATAAGCATACAAAGACGAAGGATGAGTCAATTGACTGAAAAGGAACTTGTAAAAAGAGCCAGAAAAGATGTCGGTGCATTTGAAGAGCTGTACCTGAAGTACTATCCCAAGATCAACAACTTCGTCTACCATAGAGTGCAAGATGATGCAACAAGAAATGATATCGTATCAAATATATTTTTTAAAGCTATGAAAAATTTACCAAAGTACAGATTCATGAACGAGGAAAAATGTTCCTTCTCATCCTGGCTTTTCCGTATCGCAGTTAATGAGACCAATCAGCATTTCAGAAATGAAAAACGGAATAATACTATGAAAAATAAACTGTTTGAGAAGCAAAGCAATGAAGGTGATAAGCTAATAGATCTGGATTATGAAATACTGAAAGAAGCAATTAAAGCGCTTCCTCTGCATGAACAGAATCTGATCTCATTGCGATTTTTCGAGAAAATGAAGCACAAAGAAATTGCAGAAATTCTCAAAAAGAAAGAAGGTACTATTAAAGTTCAGATGCATAGAACTTTGGAGAAGCTACGAAATTTTTTACAGGGAGATATGTCCTATGAAGACGTTTGAAGAACAATTGAATTCCATGAAAATACCCTCTGTGGATAATGATCCATACGAGCCGGTTTTGCGAAAGAGACTTAAAGCACATTACTTCAATCCAGTTCAACGCACGCAAATGCAGCTGAAATGGGCTATTGGTTTTGCAGTATTTTTCTTTGTGATAACAATTGGTTTGATTGTAAAACCCCAATTTGCACTCAAAGCACATAATGCAGCGTTTCGAGAAAGTAAGAATATCTCAATAGGAACCCAAGCACCAATCATAGAGCCCGATTATCTCAATTATACATCCATAAGAAATCCTAAGCTACGGGGTGAATTAGATCCGGACAAATATTTGGAAGATAAAGCGTATGTGATAAGAAAATATAAATCTCACGAAGATAATAATGCTGTGTTGATCGTTTCTGAGTTTACTGCGCAGCAGACACAGTTTGCAGATAATAGATTATTTTAACAAAAACGGAGGTACAAAACATGAAAAAGATGAAACTCATTACATCACTTGGATTTATTGTCCTTTTGATCGCAGCCGTATTACCACTCTCAGCAGATGAAGAAGGGAAAGCATTTGTAGGTATTTATCCAGGGGATATCTGGGAATATAAAGACACAGGTGTTAAGTATGGAATCAAGGTTTTTGGTGTTGTGAATGACTCACCTGCCCAGGAAGCTGGTATATTGGAAGGTGACATTATCATGGAAATGGATGGTTCCAAACTCTTCAATCATGATCAGTTTAGCAAAATGCTCAAACTGTACAAGCCAGGTCAGAAGATAAAGTTCAAGATCTATCGGAACGGTGATGAACAAACCATCAAGCTAATCCTTGCGGATAAGGCAGACTTCGAACCAGAACCAGAATATAAAGCTTATCTTGGTGTATTCCTTTCTAATTTGAAAGAAAAAGAATACGAGAAGAGAGGACTCAATACAAATTATGGTGTATTGATCTCTGATGTTGTCGAAGATGGACCCTGTGCTGAGGTAGGTATACTCGGGGGAGATATCATGCTCGATCTTGATGGTCAACATGTGTACACTTCTGACCAGATAAGTAAGATGCTCGATGGAATGGAGCCCGAGCAAACTGTAACAGTAGATGTATTTCGTGATGGAGAATATAAGACCTTCAATGTAGTGCTTGGTAAAAAGGAAGTTGGTAAATCTCAATGGTTTGAGCAATTTGGGTGGAAAGAACCCAAGAATGTGTATGTCTGGAAATATTTCGATGAGAACGGTAAATGGCTTGGATTACAGCTTGATGAGATTAGCGATGAAGATTCAGGCGTGATAATTAGAAAGATCTATGAAAACTCACCTGCAGAAAATTCTGACTTACAGGTAAATGATATCATAGTAAAAGTAGATGGAAAAGCAGTAAAAGGAATTGATGATATCAAAGAGATGATAAAAGAAAGAGAAGTCAATGATGAGGTTGTATTTGATATCATTAGAGATGGCAATTCGATGTCAATCATCTCAAAAATAGGGAAAAGAGCCAAAGGTGAGGGTGATCAGATACAGCTTTCGATCGATAATGGTCTGATGAAGATGTATCTTGATGGTGAAGAGAAGAAAATAATCGATCTTGAAAATATAATGCAAAAGATTGAAAAGGGGCTTCTTAAAGAAGGTTCAAAGCTTGAAATAAAAATGGATTCTCTTCAGAAACAAATACAAGATTTAAATGTTGATGTTCTTCGTATAGAAGATGAAGGAGCGATCTAATTACACAACAGGATAGCTCGTTTCTCCCGAAAAGCCCTTTGAATGAAGGGCTTTTTTTATTTCAGGCAAACTGGATTTCAGACTTGGCTAGACTTCGGGTGGAAGTATTAATAAAGTTGAGAAGATTGCAATTGCCACGACTTTCAAGTCGTGGATTATAGAAACTGGAAATTCAGTGGACTTTAGTCCTACATTTTATTCTGCGATTAAAGTCCCCAAAGATTTTATTTTTCGTTATCTCCGAGATAAATCATGGAGCAATGCATATAATTAATCTTTTTTCTATATTACGACTCTTTTTTAGAGAGGAATTACTCAATGATACACATGTTTTTTTAGAGAGGTATTCAGATTTACCGAGACAATTGCAATCATAAGCAGATTTGCTTCGTGGCAAAGCATGAAGGGAGAATGCATACAAATTCGGAAGAGGTACATTTCTCGAATTATCCCAATATTGCTAATCTGCTATGTGGTTAAAAGAAAAATTACATTCTTCTTTCATCAAACATGCCGCTCCTACGGAGCTCGATGGTTTTTTATTATCAAACTACCGAACACTTACGTATTCGGCAAAATACATATCACGCCTACAGCGTTACAAGGGAATTATTATGATTTAACCCAAATAATGCAGTTGAAATAATTATATTAAAAGGATAATTGCATAATTGACCACATATCAGAAGTTTATTCTTATTCAACAAAAGTAAAAATATGTGAGAAAATTATGTGCAATCG
>DRBZ01000072.1 GCA_011043895.1 Candidatus Cloacimonadota bacterium | reverse complement strand
AGATAAAGAAACACCAATGATCGTAACTGCTAAAGTGACTATCAAACTATTTTTTATCCATGTTAGGAATGGCTTTTCTGTAAAGAGCTGCACATAATTCGCCAATGTTGCATCTTCCGGAATGATTCTGAGAGAAGTATTAAGCAGGTTATCACCGGGCCGAAGTGAGATAGTGAAAACCCGTAAGATAGGATAGATCGAGATTGCAACGAATAGCAGCAGAATTGCATAAATAATGAAATATTGGAACCATTTTGTTGTGTTATTCATCATCTACCTCACACTTTCTCTGCAACATGTGTTTTCCGCATGAAAGTCACACTAAAGATCACGAGAATGAAGAAGATTATCATAGAAAATGCTGCTGCGTAACCATATCTGTACAGATTAAAGGCAGCGCGATAAACATAGGATACAAGGATGTGGGATTTATCTGCTGGCTGTCCCCCATTCGTTACTAACCAGATCACGGTAAGTTTGTTGAATGTCCATACGATTCCAAGGGTTATTGCGGGTATCATAACAGGTTTGAGGAGAGGTACAGTAACATTCCAGAATTTTTTCCATCCTGATGCTCCATCGATTTCTGCTGCTTCATACAGCTCTTTCGGAATTGACTGAAGCCCTCCAAGAGCAATGATCATCATGAAGGGTACACCGAGCCAGATATTAGTGACCATGCTTGCGATGAACGCAGTTGTTGGTGCAGAAAGCCAGTGAACAGCTGGAATTCCAAGTTTATGCAGGATCAAATTTATCGCACCAGTATCGTACATGAACATACCCCGCCATGTAAGTGCAGTGATATATTCAGGAACTGCCCATGGTAAAATAAGCAACACTCGAATGATGGATTTTCCGGGAAGGTGACGATTTAGCAATACTGCAAGAAAAACTCCAAGAGTGACATGGAAAAATACATTCACCACCGTCCAGATAACCGTTTTGAAAAATACTGAATAAAAGATTTTTTCTGAAAAAACCTTTATATACTGTCCCAGCCCGATGATCGTCCATGAATTTACATTGGTCATGTTCATGTTTGAGAAGGAAAGTACAATATTATAGAAGAATGGATATATGACCACACCAAAGAGAATGATCGATGCAGGAACCGCCATGAACACAGCGAATCTGGCATTTTTGGTTTCAAAGGAATCGGGTTTTCTCATTAGCGCAAGAATAAACTTGAACACAAGAAGGTAGGTTAAGTACAATCCAAGAGCTATTCCCAGAATGTAAAAAATTGTTGAAGCCAATTTTGTTCTTTTTTCAACACCTTCTTCAGATCCTTCGTACATTGTAGCGATCTTTTCTTCGCAGAGTTCTTGCTGATATTCCGTTGCCTCTGATGGTGACATATTTCCCGAAATTACGTTCTGCAAAGCTGGACGCATTGCATCCCAAGCAGCACGCATCTCAGGAATGATCGGCATGAGCTGCCCGACCTCGATCTGTTTGGCAGACATCATCATGATAGGATCATTTGCAATAGCTGGTCTTTCCTGCAGTGATTTTAAACTTGGAATTGATTTGAATTTTTCTACAAATTGCTCTTGAACTTCCTCAGATGTTAAATATGAGAGTAATCGCTTTGTTGCCTCAAGTACTTCTCCTTTTGTTGCTCCGTTGACTGAATAACCAGTAGCAGAAACCATTGGTTTGCACCACATCTGAGTTTCTTCAACATAAGGAATTCTGGTAAGCCCAAAATCTACATGTGGAGAGTCAATATATTTATTCCACGACCAATCACCATTTATGATCATTGCTGCATTGCCCTGGTTGAACATATTGTCTGCAATATCATAATCACATTCAGGTGGCATTATTTTATACTTATTTCTCATATCGAGGATAAGTTGAAATGCTTTTTCTGCCGCAGGTGTATCGAGTTGCGGTTTATTATTCTCATCAAAAACTTCTCCACCATACCCACCAAAAAATGGCACATACCAGAAGGGTTCTGTGTAATTCCATACTAATCCCCACTGGTCGATCTTTCCATCTTTATCTTTGTCAATCGTAAGCTTTTTTCCATATTCAATAAATTCTGAGATCGTCTCAGGTGGTTCCGTTAAACCCGCTTGTTCAAACAATCTTTTATTGTAAACCAAAGCCAGGTGATTCCCCATTCTGTCAGCGATCTGATAGATATGACCATTATATCTCACTAATCCCTGGTCTACAAATCTATCAAAGAATTCTTGAGGGTAGAGATTCTCCAGCGGCATAATGATACTCATGTCACTGTTCTTCCGTTTCATTACCTCGAACGAACCGATCTGATCCATAGGACCATAGACAAGCTCAGGACCTCCCCCGGTAAAAGCTGCTGCAGCCTGATAACCAGTACGAAGTTCTTCGGTTCCTTTTGCCAAAACTACTACTGCAATATCAGGATTGTTTTCCTCAAACTCCTCGATCACCTGTTTCAGTACAGGTCGTTTCTCCGGCTCCATTTGATGCCACAGGTGCACGGTTATCTTATCTTGTGACTCCCGCTCACATCCAAGGATACAGAGCGCAATTACAAGAAAAAACAATGATATTCTTTTCATTGTGAAAATTCAAACTCTTAATTTCTGACCTATGAAATCAGCAGAGAACAAATATTTTGTCAATTTTAATAACTTCACTTTATTCCTTGAGTACATTCCTTTATAAACAATTCTATTTATTGTTCAGACAAGAGCTCCTCATACATCTTTTTGGTCTGTTTCGCAATGATCTTCCAGTCGAACAGTTCTTCAACCCGCTTTCTTCCATTTTCTCCAAACCTTTGTGCCAGGTCTTTATCATTAAGAAGCACATTGATCTTCTCTGATAATTCATCGGGTTTTTTGGGTTCAACGAAGAAACCAGTTTCACCATCGACTACCACTTCCTTGATACCACCAACTTTACTCGCTACCACCGGTGTTTTACATGCCATGGCTTCAAGGTTAATAATGCCAAAGGGTTCATAGATCGAGGGGCAGGCAAAGACAGATGCATTGCTGTAAAGTTCGATATACTGCTCCTCTTTAAGGAGTTTGTTGATCCAGAGCGTATTTGTCGTTTCTTTCATCTTTTCTGTGATCATCTGCTCGATCTCAGGAGTATCTGGAGCGCTGGTACAGAAAACCACTTTCGCATCAATCTTCTTAGCTGCTTCGATAAGATAAATCATGCCCTTTTGCTTTGTCGTTCGTCCTACAAAAAGCACATATTCCTCATCAATGCCATATTCCTTAAGCGTGTAATCCGTGAGTGTTTCTTTCCATTTGGTTGTATCGATACCATTGTAGATGACCTTGATTTTTTGCTCATCCACATCAAAATATTTAAGGATATCATCCTTCATCATCTTTGAAACAGCGACCACTCGATCTGCCTGTTCAATACCAAGTTTCTCTACCCAGCTGCTCAGATGATATCCTGCACCGAGTTGCTCTTCCTTCCACGGGCGAAGGGGTTCGAGACTGTGTGAAGTGAGCACGAATTTGTTTCCGTATAATAGTTTTGAAAGAAATCCAGCAAATGCTGCGTACCATGTATGCGTGTGAACAATATCAGAATCAATCACATCATTCACGATAGAGAGGTCAATCCCAAGTGTATCAAGCGCTTTACTTACCTTTGGATCACCCTTAAGTTTCCCAAGAGATGTATACCCACGTACCCGATAGCCCTCCTCTTCAATATCCTGGTCACCAAAACTCCTGATCTCAACATCGATCATTTTACGTAGTTCCTGAACGAGATATCGCAAATGAACACCTGCCCCACCATACACGTACGGTGGATACTCTTTTGATATAAATGTAACTTTCATATATATAACCTCTTAATTATTTCTTTTTCAGTACAAAAATCCATGCTGGATCTTCATGTGATAATGTTATTGTCAGTTCTTTACCTTTATGTATAAAACTATTTTCAGATAATAATTCAGTAATAGTATATTCTTCATGCTGATCTAATTCAAATTTCTCAAGTGGTAATTGCACTATGCTCTGATGCTCATTATATGCATCCATATTTACAGCCACAAGCACAGTATTTTGTTCATCATAGGATGTCTTTCCATAGAAGAGAATATTGTCATCTGAAGATTCATAAAAAGATAGATTTCGATAAAAGTGCAGGGCAGTGTTCTCTTTTCTGATCTGATTGAGCTTCTTAATATAAGGTTTGATATTTCCCGGTCTATCCCAATCCCACACTTTGTATTCGTATTTCTCTGAATTCAAATATTCTTCAGTTCCTGGAATTGCTTTATTTTCGCAGAGCTCATAGCCATTGTACATTCCATATACCGAGCTTAGCGTACTTGCCAGCACGATCCTCTGTTTGAACGCCGGTCGTCCTGCTTTCTGTAACAGTGGCATGAGAATATCCGGCGTATTAGTGAAGAAATTTCCACGAAAATAATACTGCATATCAGTCATAGTGAGTTCTGTGAGATATTCTGTGAAATCATGTTTGTTGTAACGCCAAGTGAAATACGTGTATGACTGTGTAAATCCGATTTTTGCGAGCAGCTTCATCATCTTGGGTTCTGTAAAAGCTTCTGAAAGAAGAATAGCACCCGGATCTTTTTTATGAATTTCCTGTATGACCCACTGCCAGAACTCGACAGGTTTTGTGTGCGGATTATCAACGCGGAACGTTCTGATACCTTGATCGATCCAGAACAGGAAGATGTCAAGTAGTTCATTCCAGAGTAATTCTTTGTTCTCACATTCAAAATTCAACGGATGTACATCTTCATATTTTTTAGGTGGATTTTCTGCATATTTGATCGTTCCGTCAGGATTATGGAAAAACCATTCGGGATGTTGCTTGATCCACGGATGATCTGGTGAGCAGGTAAATACTATATCAATAGCAAGCTCAATACCGTATGTTGCTGCTTCTCTGATAAAACGATGGAAATCTTCCATTGTGCCAAAGTCAGGATTCACTTCTTTGTGTCCGCCATGTTCGTTTCCAATGGAGTAAAGACTTCCGGGATCATCTGGTCCAGCAATGAGTGAGTTATTGGGTCCTTTTTTATTTGTATGACCAACAGGATAATGTGGTGCTAAGTAAATAGTATCAAAACCAAGATCGTATACATAGGGAAGTCGATTGATCATATCGTCGAAGGTTGCGCTTTTACCCGGAACTTTTCCCTGTGAACGAGGCCACATTTCGTACCAGGCAGCAAAGCGTGCACGAGGTCTGTCGAAATACACTTCATACACTACCTCATGCAGAATTTCTTCATCTTCGATGATAGCAGAAAAAGTATATTCGTACAATCCAACCACATTGGCTTTTATCACGCCTTCAAAACGATGTTCTTCAACCAGCTTCATGATCTGATCCTGCCAGAGTTTTTCACCTTTTCTGCGAAATCTCAGCTGGATTTTTGCTTGTGAAGTATCTCCTTCAGCCGTAATCCAAACCTTGAAAGGAAGATCGGTTTCCCATTTGCAATAATACTCACCATTATCAACAAGTGGAGTGATATCTTTAAATGTAATTTTCTTCTTATTCATGGGACTTTTGCAGGTTTGATTAGATGTAGTGTCAAGTTTTTGGAAAAGTGATTTTTGGTAATATAATGTGCAATAACTAAGAGAATACAGAGGACAAGGAGAATTCAAGAAATTTTGTGCGTAATAATT
>DRBZ01000058.1 GCA_011043895.1 Candidatus Cloacimonadota bacterium | reverse complement strand
GATTCCATGATAAAATACTGCGTTTCAGCAGTTCTTTGACCTGCAAGATCGTATTGATTCTCAAGCACCACAGTTGATTGGGCAAGTATCATAGTTGGGGAAAGAAGAAGTGACATTGTACAGATTGCCAGAATATGCAGGAAAATATTGCGCATAATGTTAACCTCCTGAAACATTTTTTTTCTAACTTTTTAGGTCGAACTAAATTTTGTTTTCACAGGATAATAATCCTGTCAATATTTCAATAAAACAAAAAAACTTGCCACCGATTTATGGTATTTCTATGTTCAGCCCACAATGAATAGAAAGGCGTGTTCATGAAATATACTGTTCTCGGTTCCGGTTCCTGTGTGCCGGATCCAAAAAAGAATTCATCAGGTGGATTGCTTGAAGCCGGCGGTGTTCTCATATTAGTAGATTGCGGACCAGGTGTTCTTCATGCGATACCGAGATCGGGATATGATTATACACAGATCGATGCAGTGTGCCTGACACATCTACACCTTGACCATGTGAACGATTTTGGAGCGCTGCTTTTTGCCACGAATCATGATCCAGAATGCAAAAGGGAAAAGGAACTGGTGGTTCTTGCCCCGATCGGATTTTCTCAATTCTATAAAAACCTGAAACAGTTGTATGCTGGAACCATCGAACCGTCTTTTGATGTTATTATTCATGAGATGGGGAATGGTGAATTCGACTATGGAGACATACAAATACAGACACTGCAAACCTTTCATACAGATAACAGTATCGGTTTTCGTTTCACTTATCACGATAAGGTTGTATGCATTTCCGGTGATACGGGATATAATGAGAATATTGTGACTTTGTGCAAGAATGCGGATCTTGCAGTGCTGGAATGTTCTTTTCCACAAAAGCAGGAAAGCAGCATTCATCTCAATCCGAAGCTGATCTCAAAAATACTGTCAAAGGCATATGTCAATGAAGTCGTACTCACTCACCTCTATCCTCATACGGAGGACTTTCCGATCATTGAACTCATTGTACAGGATTATGACGGAGAGATCACTATTGCAAAGGTGGGGAAGACGTATTATACTTAACGAGTCACCTTTGTTACATTCTTGATGTAGGAATACAAGATTAATACATAGCGAATTTTATATTAAAAGGATTCCTTGCATTAACAAAGAATCCTATGAAAATGTGTAGTAGAATAAAGGTGCTTATTGCAGTTTATCTAACGCTGTTTCTTTATTATCCACGATTGTAAATATCGGAGTAAAGCCAGAGATTTCGAATATCTCTTTGATGAAATCCTTCATACTGCAGAGAATGATCTCACCTTTATTGTTGCGCAGTTTCTTAGCAGCAAGCAGTAGGAGGCGAAGACCCGCACTACTAATATATTCAAGATCACTAAAATCGAGGATGAACTTTTTTTCACCACCATCGATCAAGGGGATAAGTACTGCTTCGAGCTCTCCCGAAGTGTTTGCATCGAGACGCCCAACAAGATCGAGAGTGATGATGTCTCCTCGTTTATCCTGTCTTATTTCCATGTAATCCTCCATGTCATAATTAACTTATATCCTGTGGTTTGAATTTTTAAAGAATTTTGTCAATGTTAAGATGTTTTTATCGTTTACCCGTTTATATTTTACTATATCCATAAGCTTTTTCACCAGATAGATACCCAAGCCACCAATAGGTCGATCCTCCACTGCATGCTGAAGGTGTTCAGGATCTTCTTTCTTGGTTGGATCAAAGGCTTTCCCGTCATCTATCAAGGTGAGTTTCAGCTCTTTTTCATGTAACTCAAATTTAACTTCGATCTCATGTGTTTTTTTATCATCATAGCCATAGGATATGATATTGGTGATTAGCTCATCGAGACACAGAGAGATATCATAAACGATTCTCTGAGAAAGTTTATTATCCTTTGCGAAGTTCTCGAATTTTTCGGTAATGGTACCAATCTCTCTTAAGTCGTTTCTTATGTGTGCGGTGAGAACTTTCATATACTATTATACCCTGTAGTGCAACACAAGTATTGTAATATCATCGAACTGTATAGCATCCCCCTGGAAGGCGTACACTTCATCGATGACATGCATGCTGGTTTTCTTTGGAGGGCAATTATTGCATGAAGAAAGAATATTTTCCAGGCGATCAAGTCCGAATTGTTCATTTTTCTTATTCATTGCTTCATTTACTCCATCAGTAAATATGAATATCTGATCATCTTTCATTAGAAGTGTGGATTTTGTTTCAAATTGAAAATCTGCCAGTACTCCCAGTGCAATACCTTTTGTGTTTTCAATTTTTTTGATCAAACCCTCTTTGTGAATGATATAGGGAATATTGTGCCCGGCGTTGGAGTATTCGACTTCTCCGGTTTCAATGTCCAGAATACCCAGGAAAACGGTCACGAACATACTCGACTCATTTTCTTCGCAAAGCATATTGTTTACTTCAAATAATATTTCAGAAGGACTCATATCCTGTTTGGCATGTGCTTTTATAAGTGTTTTTGATACTGCCATGAAGAGGGATGCTGGTACTCCTTTACCGGAAACATCTCCCACACAGAAACAGAGATGGCTCTCATCAAGAAAGAAGTAATCATAGAGGTCACCACCCACCTGTTTGGCAGGTTCAATGATCGCAAATAAATCGAGTTCAGAGCGTTCAGGAAATGGAGGGAATATCTTGGGAATGATGCCCATCTGTATGTCATGAGCGATATGAAGGTCACGCTCGATCTTTGCTTTTTCCGATTCCACTCTTCGCTCTTTTAAAAGATTACGAGCAATAAAAATGAAGATGGCGATACCGATGCTGTTTGTGATGATCATGGGTAGTATTACACTTCTGATAATCATCATCGTTTGTGCTGTTTTGCCAGTATGGAGACTCCACAAATATGCAAGCACCATATGAAAGAGTTCAATACATATAGCAAAAAGCACTGCTCCAGTTATCGAGATGATTTTTTTCTTACGAATAAGAAAAACAATACCTCCAATAAGCCCTGCAAATAATGTAGCTACTGAACATGGAACACCTGTCACTCCTCCCATGAAATAGCGATGAACAGCACCGATCAATCCTGCGCAAACTCCGACAACAGGTCCTGCGATAAGTCCTGCAATGGCCGGACCAAGGTCCCGCACGTTTGCTGTCGCATCAAAAATTCTGATACCGCTTACTGTTCCATAAATAGAAAAAAGACCAAATATAAGAGAGAGAATTAATCCATTCTTTATAGTTATCTTCTTCTCGATTATCACTTCAGAATAGAGTTTTGTTCTTGTCAGCACATACGCAATGACGATCAAAACTGCCATGTGATTGATAAGCGAAACTGCGACCATATTAATCCTTCAACTCCTGATTGTAATGAATTGCAAGCCAGTAACTTGTCATGTTCGGATCAGTCCATTCTACTCGATGTTTTGTATTTGCTGGTATCAGTATATAATCCCCAGGATTCATCTCAATTACTTCTGACGAATCTTTGAATGATAATTTTGCAGCACCTTTTACCAATATTACCCATTCGTGCATATCCTGCTCAAGCCACACTCCATCGGGTGTATACTGTCCCTGTGAGATTATACGTTCGATTTTAAAATATTTCGTTGCAAGAAGTACCTCAAATATTTCTTCGGAAAATTTTTTATTTGAGTAGAAGAATAGATTATTCGTCACAAGGATTTTGTCAGGATTTTCCACCACACGAATCCTCCTCTGTATTATTGTATCCGAACCATTTGTCATGAATTTGCTGATACTGACCAGTTTCTCTCAATCTTTTCATTCCAGCATTGATGAAGTCCAATAGTTCAGTGTCTCCTTTCTCAACTGCAAGGTACATGTAGCTGGTCTCCAGGGATTCACCAACCGCGCAGATGTCTGTATAATCCTTTGAGTTTATAATATATTGAGCTACACTTTTTGGTCCAATAAATGCATCGACAAGATCGTTTTCAAGTGCTTCAAGTGCGTCATACTCTGAATCTGTAGGTAAGATTATCACTTTTTCATAATCCTCGAGCATTTGTTTATATGAACTCCCCTTTTGTACAGCAACGCGTTTGTCGAAAAGATCTTGAATGCTAGAAATCGTGTCATTTTTTGAAAAGATCATCACTTCATCGATAAGGTAGGGTTCTTCGGAAAAATCATAGACCAAAAGACGGTCTTCTGTTTTATTCATCTGTGACATCAACTGAACTTTTATGCCTTTGCGAAGAGAGTTAAGCCCATCCTCCCATTTATACACCTTTGGGGTAAATCCGTATTTGCAATTTACAAAGATATGAGTAAGAATGTCAATATCAAAACCAGCGGGTTCACCGTCTTTTAGAAATGAAAAGGGCGGATGATCCTTATCAAAAGCAAAAATAATACCACGGGCTTTTGCCTCGCATACGGCTGTCAGGAGTAGTATTATCAGCATTGAAAGGATAAATGTTTTAATAAATTTCATTAATATACTCCAATTTATTTTTCTCTTTTTAAAATGAGAATTGTAATATCGTCAAATTGATTATCAAGCTGGAATCCATCAAGGTCTTTTGTAATCTCATTAATGATAGTAATGATGGGCTTATCCGCAATTTCTCCAATTTTTTCTATAAAGCGTTTTTCGCCATACAGTTCTTTTTCCGGAGATGTTGCTTCGATTACACCATCGGTATAGAGAACAATAATTTCACCCTTGTCAAGCGTTGTCACACCTTCGTGATATGTATGTGAGTCATCGATTCCAAGTGCAATATCCTTAAAAGTAACAAGTTTTCTTATCGAGCCGTTAGGAGCAGCAACTATGGGTTCATCATGACCAGCATTTGCCCATGTCATATGTCCTGTTTTGATATTATAGAAAGCGAGGAAAAGTGTGGTGAACATGCAAGCATCGTTATCCTGGCACAGTACATAATTTGCACGTTCGAGGGATGCTGCAGGTCCTATCTTAAGATCACATACCGTTTTGATAAGGGTTCGGGTCACTGCCATGAAAAGTCCTGCAGATACTCCCTTTCCGGAAACATCAGCAATGATCACTGCAATATGCTCTTCATCGAGCATAAAGAAATCAAAGAAATCACCAGCGACCTCTTTTGCAGGAATATTTCGAGCATAGAGGTCAAACTCCTCTTTATCCGGGAAAGGTGGAAAGATTCTTGGGAGGAGTGATTCCTGAATACTGCGGGCGATACGAAGTTCACTTTCCACTGCTTCTCTCGCCTTTGTCGCCTTCGTGAGGTCTTGAATGTAATGTTTCAGGTCATAGGTCATTTTATTGAATGCTTTTACGAGTTGATGAATCTCATCATGCCCTTTTATTCCTACAATCTTTTCATTAAGATCTCCTTTTGCGATCCTATCTGCACTGATTACAAGTTTGCGAATAGGATTTGTGATTCCAACGGCTGCCCATATTATTACAAGTAGAATGATTAAAAGCCCGATGATCATGATTGCTATCTGTTTTATAACCATTGAATTGACGGTCTTCATGATCTCTTTTTCTGGAATTACTGCTGCAAAACTCCAATCACATTCTTTAATTGGTGAATACACAAGCCATTTCTTTTCTCCAGTAAAGAAATCATCGATTGTTGCCATACCACGTTCCCCTGCGATCATCTTCTTTCCGATAGTTCGCAATTCCAGCTGATCATACTGCTCAGCCAGACTGAAGAT
>DRBZ01000080.1 GCA_011043895.1 Candidatus Cloacimonadota bacterium | reverse complement strand
GGCGGATTGGTAACATCCTTTCGTGTTAGAGACAATTTTTCTTGGGAAGCCGCGGCTTCCCAAGAAAATCCCAACTTATTAAAAATATGTCAAATTTGTTACCAATGTATATGCGATTTACATATTAATCATTACGATAATGTAGCAGTACTCACAATTCCAGAGCAAAATGATCCGGGAAGTGGTCTTATTCCAGAACCGGAACTATTTGGACTTTTCCAGAACGAGCCGAATCCAGTGATCAATTCAACTAGAATTTCATTTAATCTTCCAGAAATCTCACAGGTTGATCTTGCAGTCTACAATCTCAAAGGACAGCTCGTGAAGAAGCTATATTCTGGCAATACATCAAAACATACGATCATGTGGGATGGAAAGGATGAACAAGGAAATGAACTTGAGAATGGGGTATATTTCTATACTATTATCATCAATGAAAAAATTGAGAATACAAGAAAACTCATTATCATGAAGTAATGTCGTAATAAATGTAATTAGCGAATAAGGGCTGACAGGTAATCGGCCCTTTTGTTTATTTAAAACTGTTCTTCCACAAGATACACCTTGTTATCATCCTTAACTGCAAGATAATGGATTGAGTTAGCATCATCAAATACAACTCGTCCGCCATTGTGAGAGATTATTGCAGGATATGGTTGTCCCTTCATGCCATTGACCACAACTGCTTGTGATGTATTATCTCCGACGGTGTATACAAGATACTTACCATCAGGACTGAAGATCGGAGTTGTTACAAGGGCTTCATAAGAGGCAATTGGTTTTGCATCTTCATATATGACAATTCCTGTGTCTGCGGCTACTGCATAAACAAGATGTTTGCTGTCCGGGGAGAATGCAAGGGATTTTTCTATCAATGCAGTATGTCGTGAAATTTCCTTCTTATCCAACATCACGATCCAGTCTTCACCATCCTGCGCGCTGTATGCGAGATGCTTGCCGTCGGGACTAAATAGTATTTGACCGATATCATCGTAAGACGTTGACTTGATCTCGTCCCTGACAACATACCAACCCTCGTCCTCAAACGCAGCATAGGCAAGATGTTCACTATCTGGACTGAACTGAAGCGTTGACTCTGCGATAGCTTCATAGGCAGCAAGTTCTTCTTCATTGACTACGACTCTTTCGTGGATGGAGTCCTTCACGACATAAGCCAACTTCTCACTATTCGGGCTGAAGGTAAGTGAGTGAGGAAAGATGTCATAGTAGCTCTTGTTGGCGTTGTTGTTTACTATTACAGAATAACGCGAATTGTCTGTATCATGTTCTAACACTTCTGCTACATAAGCAAATTTTTTGCTGTCTGGACTAAAATGGAAGGGAGGATAAACATCAGCAATATAGACTGAATCTACTGTGGAATCTCCATGTGGAACATTATCAGGTAATTCTGTATGATCATAATAAACCATAGCTGAATAACCATACATCACACTATAGGCAATGTGTTTGCCGTCGGGGCTGAAAACAAGGGATTTGTTAAGAAGGTTAATGTAAGGACCATACGTACGGTTACTTTCAATAACTTCCCAGTATGGGTCTCTCGCAAATAAGCCAAATATTCCTCCAGCATAGCCTATATGATATACAAAATAGGCAACCGAGTTACAAGAAGGATTGAATGTTATGACAGATCCAATATCATCATACCTTTCGTGAGCAACTGTATCGACTACGATCCTTACACCAGAATAGACATCCTCCGCATAGGCAATATGCCTAACATCAGGACTGACCACAATTGATTCTGGATAGAAGTCGACATTTAAATCTGCGATCTCAGTTTCAGTTGAAGTACGTATAATATTTGTAGGTCTTTTTAATCCACTACATGAAACGAGTAGTAAAATAATAAACGGGAAGATAATTTTTTTATTATACATGTGACCTCCCAGTCATAAAATTTTTTTTCAAGATCCTTTTTCGACTATGGTAATAATCTCTGCAGCTGTGTAAATATTGAAGATAAAACCTTTATTACTGTCAATAAAATTGTACAAATATAAATAAATTCTTTACAAAAATATTCTCGCATTCACAATCAAACTCAAAAGTGAGGTTCAATGAAAAAAAAGGTCTTTTTGAAAATTTTTTGTATATGTTTATTTCTTCAGGGAGTCATACTTGGGCAGTCAGTTTTTGCGAGCGATTTATTTACTCATACCTTTGGTGGTCCCTCTGTAAAATATACCCGACTTAACGGGCAGGATGCCTATCTGGCGGGAGCTCGCGGGGGATGGGTTTTTGATGATAGAGTTACCCTGGGATTTGACGGCTATGGCTTAATGAATGATATCGAGATAAACACTGCACAGCCAGATACGAATCTTATGAGTTATGGGTATGGAGGAATTGTCGTAGACTATATCTTTTTCCCTGATAGAATAATTCACGCACAGGTAAATACGTTGTTGGGAGGTGGATATCTTAGCTACCGTAAGAGCGATACAGATAAGGGTGATATGTTCTTTTTGATTGAGCCGGGCGTGAATGCTGTCATCAAAGCGGGATCTTTTGCAGATATCGCGATCGGGGTGAGCTATCGCTATGCATGGGGCTTGAAACCAGCAACATTTGAGGGATTTCTTTCAAATGATACTATCAGCAGCTTCTCCTTCAATCTTACTTTGATTTTTAATTAGACAGAAAACAATATCGAAAAAAAGCCCATAGAAATCTATGGGCTTTGTTATTTCATTAATTTATGATTATTTCTTCATCGCTTCGCGGGATTTTGCATAATCCTTTTGAAGTTTATTTGCCAGTTCATTTGCAGTATATTCTGCCATGTTCTGAAAACCGGTTGCCATTTGATCTGGTGTGAGTTGTGAAAGCTGTAAGGCAGTAAGTACATTACCAGCAGCGGTGCTTCCCATTAGGAAAAACGATGAGGAAACAGGTCTGCTTTCATTTACGCCAGTTTTCCAGATCAGTGCTGAAGTAGCATTATCATAGATCTTCAGTGTAACGTCCATCTGGAAATTCACAGACGAAGCCCATGAATTAGCACTTATACCGTAGTTATTGATCACAATGCTGAAAAGAAAATCAGCTGATTTTGTGTCTTCAGTTGGATTAAAATGCAACAAATTTGAACTCTGCTGCAGGGTTTGTGTTTTGATGATCTCAGCTACATTGACCTTTTTCATTGCACTATCAAGTTTTGTCTGAGCTTTGTTTGCTTCAATACTATTGATCACTGTAGTGCCGATATTAACGATCGTGTTGAGCAGCTTGTCGGTATCTGATTTTCCGGAAGTGGGGGTTGGGGTTATGGTGAAATAGCTGTTCGTCTGGACATTACCCCAGGGCGTGCCGGATACGACTGCCGCAACGCTCTTATCACGGAAGGTGTAGGGAATTAGCTTTTTATAGGCATTGCTACAAGCAAAGAGAGATGCGAGTAAAATAATGACTACAATAAACTTTAGTAAATCTTTTCTATTATTTTTCATGTGGTCTCCTAAGTATATAGATTTACATTGATTGAAAGAACCTATTATTTTATGTCCAGTATTTTATTGACGAAAAAGGATACCGACTTAAAAGATAAGCCATCGTTTTTCTTTTATTGGAGTTGGATTTATTGATGTCGCTCTACAGGTGAAGAAATATAAGAAGAGGTTATATGAAGTATATTGGAATTAAAGTTACAATTGCTCTTAATGCTTTGAAGATTGATAACTGGAATTACTCCTCAGCTATCAGAGGTATATTTGGTCGGTCTCTGAAACAGATATATTGCATTCAAAGAAATATAACTTGCAAGGAATGCAGTTTCACTGATTGTTTATATTTTGAGCTTTTTGAAAAGAAGTATGGAGACCACCAAAGATACCATCCATATATTATTGAAGATATCACACCATCACAGAACACCAATGGACTTCTTATAAGCTTTACCTTCATTGGTAAAGTATGTGACCAGATCTCACAGCTGTTGCATGGTTTACTGAGAATGCAAAGATATACCCTCATTGCAGCCAGAGAGTCATATAAGTTGATGATCATTGAGATTCATGATGTTGCCGGAAAAGTGCTCTACGATCAGAAGACAGGAAAAATTGAAACACCAAAAATTCATGAAGCTTCGATCGAAAAAAGACCAGTCAATAAATTAAAATTGAACATAATTACTCCGATTCGCGTTAAATATAGAAACAGATTTCTCACAACTTTCATCTGGCATCCATTTCTGCAAACCCTGTATAGCCGATTGAAGTATCTGAATCAATATTTCTGCTCATCTTCATTGAAGTTACACCTTCTCGAAACAGACTGTGATGTGAATGTTGTTGAGGATAAAACTTTCTGGAAAGAGCAGTTCCGCAAATCACACATTCAAAAGCAGAAGATGAGTTTCGGTGGTCTAGTCGGAGAAGTGATTCTGGAAAATATAAATAAAGATACATTTGCTTTGATAAAGCTTGGTGAGATATTTCATGTAGGTAAACAAACGACCTTTGGTCTAGGAAAATACAAAATAGAGATAATGGAATAACAATAAGGAGAGTGAATATGAATATCGATAAACACGATATTGCAATCGCAGCATTGCTTCACGATATTGGTAAGGTCATGCAGCGAGCTGAATTGCCAATGAATGGTGATTATACTTCTCGTTGTCCTACCAATCAATACGGCAATCACACTCATCTCCATGTAACATGGACTGAGGAATTCTTTGAGAAGTTCAAATACATCGGAGACGAAAAACTCTGGCAGCAGATCACGAATCTCGCTGCAAGTCACCACTATCTCCCTTCATTTGCAAATAAAGAAGAGCTCTGGTTAGCCCAGTGTATTATGCTTGGGGACAGGATTTCAGCTAAATGGGACAGAAAAGCTGAAGAGACCTCAGGGATAATGTATAAAAAACGACCGCTCTATCCTGTATTTGAATCGATACATCTTGATTCAAGAGATGAGAAGTTCGATAAGCAGATCCCATTCATTTCTCTCGGGAAATTTGAAAAAGACTTACTGAATAATGGAGATGCATTTGTAAAAGCAGATGAAGTGACTGAGAAATGTCCTGAATATAAAGAACTCTACTTAACTTTTGAGGAAGAATATGCACTACTCATGGAGAAATGGAATAAGAAGGAGATCTCAAAAGTACACTTTGTTGATGCGCTCGACTCACTCCTTGAACAGTATTTCTGGTGCATACCTTCAAACACACTTGAAAATCATCCCACTAATTCTCTGTATCATCATTCAAAAACAACTGCTGCTATAGCAGTCGGTCTTTTCCAATACTGCCAGAATGGTGACAGATCAATACTCACCGATAAACTAATTGATTCTCAAGAAAAATTATTCCTCCTTCTTGGAGGAGACCTTAGCGGAATACAATCCTACATTTTCGACCTCAATCCAGAAAATTCAAAAGGGGCTAGCAAAACCCTTCGAGCCAGATCCTTTAAAGTGAAGATACTACTTGAAATGACGCTCAACCACATAATCCGCAACCTTGATATTTCACGACAGAATATTCTCATGAATGCAGGTGGAAAGTTCATGATGTTGTTACCAAAAAATGAAGGATTAGATGATAAACTAAAGATACTACAGAAAGAAATTGATTCAGCCTTCTATAAGAGATTTCAGGGAATGCTCAGTCTGAACATAGACTGGGGAACGGATGTAACATTCAGCGAACTCTCGATGAATAAGTTCAAGGCGACTCTTGATAGATTCCTGGATAACCTTGAACAGGCAAAAAAGCGTAAGTTCTCGAAAGTACTGTGGGAAGGGAACTGGAAAACTGAAGAATTTAAATCAGAAACCAAACTCTACAGCGATGAAATATGTGATCTATGTC
>DRBZ01000033.1 GCA_011043895.1 Candidatus Cloacimonadota bacterium | reverse complement strand
ATGGATGCAGCACGCGCAGCAAAGAGAGTTGCAGGCGTAGAAGAAGTATCGATCTTGTATCGTCGAACCAAAGAATATATGCCTGCCGATAAAGAGGAATTTGATAATGCGATGAAGGATGGCATCAAGTTTGTTGAACTGATCAATCCTATTGATTATATGGACTCTGAACTTCTCTGCCAGAAGATGCAACTTGGCGAGAAAGATCAAAGCGGAAGAAGAAGACCTGTTCCAGTTGAAAATGCTCATGAAAAAATGAAGTTCGATTCAGTGATCATGGCAATAGGGGAAGAGGTAGATAAAAAATTGCTGAGAGATAATGATTTAGATTTTGTTGAAGGAAAACTCATTTTTAATCCTGAAACGCTCGAAACATCTATTAAAAATATCTATATTGGCGGAGATGCCTTGCGCGGTCCATCAACCGTGGTCGAGTCACTTGCAGACGGCAAGAAAGCAGCGGAATCGATTCTTAGAAAAGAAGGTATTTCGTTCACTGATATTCCCGATGTGAAGTTTGAAAAACAAGAAAGATTTCATCAACTCATCACTCAGCAAGGATATCTGAAACAGGAAAAAGAAGAACTCCATTCGCTGGAAGAAGTGTCTGGTGAATCAAGCCGATGCCTGCAATGCGATTTTCTGTGCGCCAAATGTGTGGAAGTCTGTCCGAACAGGGCAAATGTGCTGCTCAATTTTATTGATGAAGAGCATCCTTTCGAAAATGATTTCCAGATCGTGCATATAGATAATTTCTGTAATGAGTGTGGAAACTGTGCGACGTTCTGTCCATACGCAGATGGAAAACCGTATAAGAAAAAATTCACACTGTACAGTAACAGAACATCTTTTGAAGAAAATTCGAACGATGGTGTTCTCTTCGATGGAGATCGTTTTTATACGAAATTCGTGAATGATTATTATGAAGGGATCATCGAGCATCAGGAAATTCAATGGAAAAATCCACCGAAGGAAGATGTGCTGATGAAAATTGAGTTTCTTATTAAAAAGATCAAGGAAATAACGGTATAGAGGATCAGATGGCTGAAGATATAAAAATTGCATGTGAGAATTGTTCCTTTTGGCATAACCATCATTGTGAGAATTTTTCATCCAAATGGATGGGAATGGTAACTGCAAAGCATCAAAATTGCGGCTACTTCAAACCAAAACCAAAAAAGAAGGAAGAAAAAAAAGAAACCAAAAAAGAAAAATCTTCTGAAAAAGAAGAAAAGTAAGAAAGGATGTACAACATGGCAAAAACAATTGGTAAAGGTTCGTGGATCGTTACTCTTAAGGGTATACTTGCAGTCATCTTCGGATTGATCGCATTATTCTATCCAGGAGGAACCATTACATTTCTCACACTGGTTTTTGGCTGGATGCTCATTATCGCTGGGGTAGTTTTTATCGTTGGGGCGATATTACACACCAAAGCAAATACGAACTGGGGATCGTGGCTCCTTGAAGGAATAATTGATCTCATACTTGGTCTGATCATTATCATATTCCCGCTATTTGCAGTAGGTGTCTTTATGATTCTGATTGGTATTTGGGCAATCCTTATGGGATTATGGCGTTTTTATCTGGCAACGAAGTTCAGGACTCAGAAAGGATTGTTGATTTTCAGCGGAGTTGTTTCTGTTATCTTTGGAATTTTAGTGCTTATTAATCCATTTGCAGGAGCAGGTGCAGTCATGATAGTGATTGGAATTTGGGCAATCATATTCGGTATTTCTATTACGGTGAGTTCGCTGACGTAGAATAATCTAAGTGATAACAGAAGCTGGGGCTTCTGTATATATTGCTTTACCAATTTGGGAATTGGTAAAGATTTATTAGAAAAATAAATAAAAAATACAACTCTTTATCAAGCCCCAGTTTATCAGGCGAATTACAATGACGACAGGCTTGGTATAGCAAATTGGCTTGTTTGTCTAAATGGAAATAAATATGAAATACTCAGAAATATTAGTAAAAGCTAAAGAACATCTTCCCGATATGACGAAATTCCTTCGGGATATGATCGCAATCCCCAGCAAAAGTAAAAAAGAAGAAAAGCTGATCCTACGTATTGAACAGGAAATGGAAAAGGTCGGTTTTGATAGAATAGATATTGATCCCATGGGAAATATACTTGGATTTCTCGGGCAGGGGAAACATCTTATTGCTATGGATGCCCATATCGATACAGTTGGTGTGGGCGATCCATCGCTCTGGTCTTTCGATCCATATATGGGATATGAAGATGAACAATTCATAGGTGGTCGGGGAGCAGCAGACCAGGAAGCAGGTATGGCTTCAATGGTATATGCAGCAAAGATCATTAAAGAACTCGACCTCACGGATGATTTCACTCTTGTCGTTACAGGAACGGTACAGGAAGAAGATTGTGATGGTTTATGCTGGCAATATATTATCAAAGAAGATAAATTACGACCCGAATTTGTTGTTATTACTGAACCAACCGAATGCCAGCTCTATCGGGGACAACGCGGAAGAATGGAGATCAAGGTTACTACTCATGGACTGAGTTGTCATGGTTCCGCACCAGAAAGAGGTGATAATGCTATATATAAAATGGCTCCAATTCTTCTGGAACTTCAGCAGCTCAATGATACCTTACACCATCATGATATACTTGGTAAAGGCAGTTTAACCGTATCCGAGATCTTTTTTTCATCTCCATCGCGCTGTGCAGTTGCAGATTCCTGCTGGATATCGATAGACAGGAGATTGACTTTTGGAGAGACCAAAGAAAGTGCGCTGAATGAAATACAATCATTGCCCTCAGTGAAAAAATTCAAAGCAGAGGTCGAATTATATCCTTATGCAGAACCATCTTACAAAGGACTTACCTATCCAACAGAAGCATATTTTCCATCATGGATATTAACCGATCAACATCCGGTGGTGAAATTAGCTGTTGACAATTATACTCAACTATTCAGAAAAGAACCCTTTGTTGGCACATGGACATTCTCAACGAATGCAGTTTCTATAAAAGGTATGTTTGATATACCCTGTATCGGTTTTGGTCCGGGACACGAAGATCAGGCACATGCACCTGATGAGAAAGTTCTTAAAGAAGAATTGGTGCAAGCGGCAGCATTTTATGCGGCATTGCCCAAACTCTACGTGCAGAAATATGCATCTGCAATGAAGAATCAGAAGGAATACAATGTTAGATAAGTTTTTTCATAATAAAGTACTAGCGTTTCGTAACCTCGCGGTAAATATGTACAATCAGGATTATTTGCTTACATGGGAGAAAAGCCTTAATGAGATCAACGCAACAATCCTGTTGGCAGATATTTTCAAAGAGCTACACAAAAATGGAATTTCCCTCAAGACCTTTGAAACTGGTCTTGGAATCTCGATTTTCAGAGATAAGTCAACACGAACCCGTTTCAGTTTTGTGTTTGCATGCGATGCTCTCGGATTGGACGTGGTTTCCCTCGATGAAGAGAAATCTCAGGTTTCACATGGTGAGACCGTTCGGGAAACAGCGGTTATGATCTCGTTCCTCTCAGAGGTGATCGGCATTCGAGACGATATGTATATCGGTGCTGGTGATTCCTATATGCGTGAAGTTGGACAAGCAGTTCAGAAATCCTATGACAAAGGAGTGCTTGCGCAGCGTCCATCAGTTATTAATCTACAGAGTGACATCGATCATCCCACTCAATCACTTTCGGACCTCAGCAAGTTAGTTGATTATTTTGGTTCTTCAGAAAATCTAAAAGGTAAAAAACTTGCGATGACATGGGCATATTCTCCCAGTTACGGGAAACCGCTTTCGGTTCCCCAGGGCATTATCGCACTGATGACACGATTTGGCATGGATGTCACTCTTGCCTATCCGGAAGGATATGAACTCATGCCTGAGGTTGTAAGACAAGCTGAGATCTTTTCAAAAGAAAGCACTGGTTCTTTCCGAATAACTCATTCTTTGGAAAATGCTTGTAAAGAGGCAGATGTGGTGTATCCAAAATCCTGGGCACCTTTTGAAATCATGAAGCAGCGAACCGAACTTCTCAAGAAAAAAGATGTAAAAGCGCTCGATAAACTTGAGCAGGAATGCCTTCAGCAGAACAGCAGATTTATGAATTGGGAGTGTAACAAAAATTTGATGGAACTCACGCGAAATGGAAATGCGTTATACATGCATTGCTTGCCAGCGGATATTTCCGGTGTGAGTTGTAAACAGGGTGAGGTGACTGAAAAGGTGTTCGAAAAATACAAAAAGGATCTCTATCATCAGGCAAGTTATAAGCCCTTTGTGATCGCTGCAATGATATTTCTTACAAGAATGAAAGATCCTCTCGTCACCCTTGAGAAACTCATTCGAAAAAATACTTCCAGAATACTATCATAGAAAGGTCTTTTACATATATGAAACAACCATGTTTAAGTAAAACACAAAGGACATGATTATGACATTTATCCCCTCGTTTTCCCTTAACCAGCCTTCGCATTGCTTCGGCAAGGAAGGCAGTGGGAAGAGAAAGAGCATGTGTGAAAGCAAAATTGTCATTCATGGCTTGATCAGGAATCTTAACAAAGTGATGCGAGATCCCCGCTTCCGCAAGGATGACAGAGAGGTTTAATAAAATGTGTTTTAATCATATAAAAAATCTTATAGTTGTAGCAATTGGTGGTAATTCACTTATTAAAGATAAAGAACATCAAACTGTTCAAGACCAGAAGGAGCAGATAGAAAGAACATGCTTCCACATAGCTGATTTGATAGAAAAAGGTTTTGAGGTTGTGATAACGCATGGGAATGGACCTCAAATTGGATTTATACTATTCAGATCTGATGTTGCAAAAGATAAAATTCACGAAGTTCCGCTCGACAGCTGCGGTGCGGATACACAAGGTGCACTTGGCTATCAGATTCAGCAGAGTCTGGATAATGAATTCAGAAAAAGAGGGATTACAAAACCAGTTGTTTCCCTAGTCACACAGGTAGAGGTTGATGGGAACGATCCTGCCTTTCGCAATCCAACCAAGCCAATCGGTCAATTTTTTGATAAAGAAGATGCTAAGCTACTTAAGAAGCAAGGGTGGAATGTGATAGAGGATAGTGGACGCGGTTGGCGTAGAGTGGTAGCATCTCCACAACCCAAAAAGATCATTGAACTTGATGCGATCAAAACACTTGTAAAAAATGGTTTTGTGGTCGTAGCTGTTGGTGGGGGAGGGATTCCAGTCGCACGAAATGAAAAGGGGTATCTCGTAGGAAGAGCAGCAGTGATAGATAAAGATCTGGCTTCAAGTTTGCTTGCAAAAGATATTGGGGCTGAAAAACTTATTATCACAACAAGTGTTGAGAAAGTTGCTTTGAATTTTGGAAAACCTGACCAGCAGGATCTTGATGAACTCACAATTTCTGAAGCGAAGAAATATTTGAATGAAGGACAGTTCCCGCCCGGCAGCATGGGACCAAAAATTCAGGCAGCGATAGATTTCTTGGAACAAGGTGGGGAAGAAGTGATCATAACCTCATTGGAAAAAGTGACTGAGGCATTGAAAGGAAGAACCGGGACGAGAATGGGGAAGTAAAGATTTGAGAAAAAATATATTGTAACTCTCCGATTAGTTGTAAGGAGACTTATTCGGGATAGAAGATATTGTTTCTACTCGACTCATTTCTATATGTTGAGTTGTTTGAATTTGGAGTGCAACAACTATGTTGTTGCATGAAAAAACACGGTTTTTCACTCCACACACAACCTCTGAATGTCCGACATTGGGAGGACTTCGGAGTGTTTCGATATCGTTCGAAAACATTCGGATGTCTCAGCGTGGAACAATCAGAAGTTTCGAGAGTGTCCATATTTTTGTGTAATCTTAATTTTAGTCAATTTGTTTTATCCTTTCTTCAAACAAGATATCAAGTTGGGAATAGATCAATCCCCAGTTTCTAATTTTCATAGTCCACTT
>DRBZ01000051.1 GCA_011043895.1 Candidatus Cloacimonadota bacterium | reverse complement strand
TTTATCCGTGCAAACATCGATATCTCCTATGTTTGACACTCAGATATTTGCCTGATTAAATCTATGTCAAGTCATTTCACCCAATTCTGTGGCACCACGTTTTGAGAAATCCCAAACCCGAAATCCCATGAATAAAGGGTCGGCCGCTTGTTAGTTGGCAGTAACTGTAAAAGAAAAGTCAAGCGAAGATTGCCTGAAGCATATTTTTATTGGTGTAAAATACTAAAACGTAAAAGAAATTAAAAATCCCCGAGGCAACGGATTTATTGTAATGCTTTTTTGATCCCTTTCAGCACGTAGCGCCACGATCTTTTTTGTGATAAAATGACTGAGCAATCCGCCGACAAATACATCAGACATCCAGTGCTTATTTTTATACACACGTGAGAATGCAGTACATGCAGCGAGAGTATAAGAGACAATTCCAACAATGGGCTTTTCTGAAAATTCCTCTGCGAAGACAGTCGCCCAGCTGAAGGCAACGCAGGTATGCCCGGATGGAAACGCAATGTTATCCGTCGAAAATGACGGTCCATCCCATTCATGTGGTGAGTCCGAAGCTGAAGGACGGTGTCGATGTGTGAAGAATTTTATTCCGTTCACAGTCACTCCAACAATCGCGAAACTTTCGAGCATTTCAAGAGAAATTCGCCGTGCCTTTTCATCCTTTGCCAGCACACCATAACAGTACAGCAATGCTTCAGTTGGTAAAACAAAATATCCATCTCCGAGAATGTTCGTCACATCTGTGATAGAAGTCAACACATGGGATTTGTGATCCTGTACAAAATCCTGTACGTTCTCGTCACAAGCAAAGAGGAGGATCGTTGCACCGGTGAAAATGCCGGCTTTCAGCCAGTCCTTCGTATTCCAGCGAACTGGAGATGTATAAACATCACAAGCGTTGTGGAATCCATCAATGATTAATTCTTTATTAATATAATAGTCATGGTCTTGCGCTTGAAGCAAGCAAGGGGAGAGTAAGAGGAGTATCGAAAGAATTATTATAACTACTATGAAATTACGCCTTGAATGGTAAAACGCGAAATAAGGATTTAGATAATTTTTGCGCCCCCAAGCTGAGGCTTGGGAACGAGAATAAATTTGTTTTGAAATTATCTCCTTTTTCATAACTATAAGATCAACATTGCGTCGCCGTAACTGTAAAATCTGAACTTCTCAGCAATGGCTCTTTGATAAGCTTCCACGATCAGGTCATATCCCGCAAATGCAGAGACAAGCATAAGTAGTGTCGAACGGGGAAGGTGAAAATTTGTAATCATGCTGTCGACTATTTTAAATCTATAACCGGGATAAATGAAAATATTCGTATACATCTCACCTGAGGTAAGCAAACCATTCTTTGCAAAGGATTCCAATGTGCGTACGCTGGTTGTTCCAACTGCAACAACTTTTTTCCCACTTTGACGGGCATGGTTGATCTTTTTTGCAGACTCTTCTGGTATCTCACAATACTCGGTATGCATGTTGTGTTCTTCAATATTTTCTGCAGTAACGGGACGGAAGGTATCCAGTCCAATACGCAAATTTACCTTTACGGTTTCAAGTCCTTTCTCATGTAACGTCTTGAAAATATCTTCGGTAAAATGAAGTCCGGCTGTAGGAGCTGCCACAGAACCATTTTTATCTGCAAAAATAGTTTGATAGCGAACTGCATCCAGCTCTGTTGCTTCGCGTTTTATATATGGCGGTAGGGGCACTTTACCAATTTTGTATATTATTGAGAAAAAATTTCCTTCATAAGTAAATCTGATAAGTCTTTCTCCCTGATCTCCCCATTCGATAATTTTACCTCGAAGGATATTTCCAAGGATTATTTCTGAACCTACCTTCAATCTGCGTCCCGGCTTGACAAGACACTTCCAAGTATTTTCATCCACCTGTTCAAGCAGTAATACTTCGATTTTCCCTCCTGTTGGTTTCCTGCCGAGAAGCCGCGCGGGAATGACCTTTGTTTCATTGATCACAAGAATATTATCCTCATTGAGATAAGATATGATATTCTCAAAAGTGTCGATCTTAATTGATCTATCACCTCGATTCACGATCATTAATTTTGATTTTTCTCGTTTTTCAGCAGGATACTGTGCGATCATGTTTTTAGGAAGATCGTAATCAAAGTCAGCAAGTGTGAATTCTATCTTCATGTTATTTTTTAGTTAGCTCGACATTTTCAGCATCCTTTAATTTAAAAGTAAAAGTGCCGTATTTTATCTCAATTGTCAGTTTTACCGGAATTTTATACTCATCATCAGTCACCCAGATGTCCATTACAATAAATGATTTTTTTTGTGATTCTTCAGGTATATTCGGGGTAATCTTAAAACAGTCTTTTTTACCAAAGATCGTATCGAGTGTTTCTTTCTTCTCTACAAGAAGCTCAACAGGATGATTATCACCGTCCAGACTAATGTTAAGATTAAGTGTATCACCCACAGCCAATTCCTGCAAACGAACCCAGTAAATTATGGTATAGGTATCCTGCGGATCTGGCAGGGAAGTACTTTTTTCCTGCTTTCTGCCATCCTTCTTATAGGTGACATAATAGTAGGTCGTATCCTCTGGGAAATAATAATGAATACGGTACTGTTTCCAGCTTCCCTCTGATATTCTTTTGATGAACTTACGGACAACAAATTTTTCCGTATCCCAATAAGATTCCGTTTCATCGCGTATCTTATACAAGAGATCGAATACACCATTTGTGCGAGAATTAGAAGTTATGAGATAACAGGGATAACCAGATATATCACCTCCATCAGAAAGCATGAGAGTGAATGTGCCTGCAGGTACAATACCGAAACTTGTATTATAGACGAGTTTTTCTCCGACTGAGAATGGAAGATTATGCTCCTGGGCAAGAAGGGTGTGCAAAAACATTATAAGTAGTATGATGAGTGCAAAAATTCTTGGTAATTTCATATTCTATTCCTTATTTATTTAAACCAGTTCGATATATGATCAGTGATCTCAAAGGGGCTCGATACACGATTTGGCTGCAATGGCATCACATTGATAAAATATCGTCCATACTGCTTTTTGAAGATGCGTGCATCGAGAATCACCACAACACCTTTGTCGGTTTTATTTCTTATAAGTCGTCCAAATCCTTGCTTAAAATGTAGCAGTGAGATCGGAAGAGTATAATGCATAAATGAGTTTTTACCTTCTGCGGTCAGTTTATCAAGATATGCTTCCACCAAAGGTTCTGTAGGCACAAGGAATGGTAAGCGGAACAAGACGAGGATTTCCAACGATTTTCCCTGCACATCCACACCTTCCCAGAAACTTTTTGTACCCAGAAGGACAGAATTTTCATCATTTCGGAAGATTTCAAGAATTGTCGTTCTGGATCCCGTCTTACCCTGAGCGAGAAGAGTTAATTTATTCTTGATTGCAGATTGAGATAGTTGAGAATAGGCATTATCAAGATCTTTATATGAGGTGAAAAGTACAAGGGTGCCACGCTTATGAACACTCAGTACTTCTTCGATAAGTGAGAGTGCCTGTGGCGGGAAAAGGGGATCCTGTGGATTCGGCAGATAATCTGGAATTAAAACTTTCATCTGCGACGGATAATTAAAAGGCGATGATGCAATGTATTCCATAAGATGATCCTGCGCAACTTCATCCAAGCCGGTAAGGTGCTTATAAAATTTGAATTCATCTCGAATTGCAAGGGTTGCAGAGGTCAGTATGGCAGTTTCCAGCTTGTCCCAGAAATATTTATAGAGATGTTCATTCACTTCGATGGGCGCGCACACGATCGAAGAGTGGGGAAGATAATCGTTCTTATAGTCATTATCAGATGTTTCTAACCAGAATGCAAAATTCTCAAAATCGGGATTGAATATATGTTGCAGGCAGACGATAACTTCAACTATCTGGTTGATGATGCCGTCGAGGTCAGACATGTTCTCATCATATTTAGGGAAAGTCTGTGCGCTGACATCATTCAGGTGTGCGAGGAGTCTCTGAAGTTTTTTGTTCAACTCGCTCAGTGCATTACTAACATCTTCCAGCGCGACTTTCATTGGTCTGAATACATCAAAGTTCTGAAAGCGAAGTTTCTTATAGCTTCCTTTTGTAAAGATAAGCTGGTTCAGGTATTGGAAGAATTCCTTCCCCTGATTCTCTATGATATCAATTGGTTCTTCACATTCTTCCAGAATGCTTTTATACGTATTTTTCTTTTCATCAGGTAGTGTGCTTTTTGTAATAGCTACACGAAGATTATTGATGATGCCATACTGGAATTCTCCTTTAGTAAGCAACTTTCGAGTGATATTCAACAGGTCGAGTATAGTGATCGAAAAGCCAAAATGAATAGCAGCCGCATTTGGTAGATTATGAGCTTCATCGATCACCAGATGGTTATAATTTCCAAGCACGGAAAATTCATTTGCTGCATCGGACAGAAGCAGGGCATGATTGATAATAACAAGATTTGCATCCTCTGCAAGTTTCCTGATCTTCATCACAAAGCAATCTTGATTATACGGACATCCTCTTCCATGGCACGAGGTGCCGTCAGAAGCGATTTTCGACCATAGACCACTCAAATAGGGTTTAAATGACTGATTCTCCTCGATGTCCCCGGTCTTGGTCGTTGCTACCCAAATAATCAGGTGGAGCAGGAATTTCATCTCAAAAGGTGTAAGATAGCCATTTATGTCAGATATCACATTATACCATTTCCGGAGGCAGAGATAATTCTTGCGACCCTTCAGAAGCACTGCAGTAAAAGTGAGTTCGGTCGTTTGCTGGATTGTGGGAATATCCTTGAAGAAAAGTTGTTCCTGCAAATTTTTCGTATTAGTTGAGATAATAATACGCTTATCTGCAAATTTTGAATAATAGATTGAAGGTATAAGATATGCCATCGACTTGCCTACGCCTGTTCCGGCTTCGATAAGCAGATGTTTACCTTCCTGATATGCCTGAATTGTCCATGCTGCCATATCGATCTGTCCATCACGGTGCTCATATTGCTCAAAATTGCTGGCAAGCGAGCCACCTTCTTCAAAAATGCTGAGGATTTTATCTTCATTAAAATCATTCAGTGGAGGTTCATTCTCTACAAGATTGGATATGAAATTCGGTCGCGTAAAAAATGGAACAGCAGGTGATTTTGATTTCTGATGCTGCAGGAACATTTTTGTTTTATAACCAAGAATAGTCTTCAGAAACCGTAACGTGATAGCATCTTTAAGAGCAAAGGATGCGATCTCCTCGATTTGTTTTACAAGATTATGTTCAATATGTTCGATAATAAAATCAGTTAGTGCAACAAAAATCTCTCCGGTTGTCCCGGCATCATGATGAGCACGATGCACCTGTGGATTTGTAATGTTAAAATACTCTGCAACAGCTCCTAGTGAATGTGATTTCAGGTGTGGGAGAAATATTCTGGAAAGTTCGACTGTATCGTAATATTCATTTTTCAATTGAGGTAGATTACATTTTCCAAGGGATTCATTCAGAAAACCAAGATCAAAGTTCGCATTATGGAAGCAAAGGGCTCCATCTTTGATAAATTCCAGGAAATCTTCAAGAGCCATCTTTATCGACGGAGCATTGACCAGATCTTTATCCTTGATATGCGTGATAACGGTAATTTCTTCGGGAATCGGTTTGTTGATATGAACAAAGGTTTGGAAGGTTTCGACGGGCTGTCCATGCTCGAAACGTACTGCACCTATCTCAATGATATCATTGTGGGTTGCATCGAGTCCGGTCGTTTCTGTATCGACCGCAATGAAGTCGAAGGAGGGATATCCTTTCTCTGCTTTTGCCATTTTTTTAGACCTTGTGTTGGTACAGGAATCTTGTAAAAGGAAGTTACGTCAAGCTAAATGAATCTACGTATCAAGACGAAGAATTTTTACCATATCTATACTTTGTTCTGTTTGTAATTTTAAAAAATACATTCCTGATGGTAAAGTA
>DRBZ01000034.1 GCA_011043895.1 Candidatus Cloacimonadota bacterium | reverse complement strand
TCCATATCCGGCTCGTGAGGCGTATCAGGTGGCAAAACTCCCAAAAGATGGAATGGTCGAAATATCGGTCATTGCAATGAAATAAACAAATCGATTAAAATTGTATAGCCATAAATAGAAAGAATTATTGAAAAAAATTGCTTATAAGTAGATAGTTGAACAAAAATATTCAACGGTAATAAAAAGTCGAAAATATACATTGAGGAAACATGGAACATAGTCATCATTCTGTATTAATAGTTGAGGATCAACATCTAATCTTATCCTTACTTAAAGAAATTGTCGGAAAAAAAATCTTACAATCTATACTGCGCTTGACGGACAGACCGGATTGGACATTTACCAAGCACATAATCCAACGATTGTTATCACTGATATCCACATGCCCGGGATGGATGGTCTTAAGATGATTCAGCAGATCAAAGAATATGATAAAAAAGCAAACATTCTGATCATTTCTGCTTATAGTGACACGAAATATGTTCTTGAAGCCATTGACCTTGATGTACAGGGCTTCCATGTTAAACCGATTGATAAGGATAGATTGGTCGAGCAGCTTGATGAATTACTTCGTCAAATACTACTCGAAGAAAAGTTACGCGAAGAAAAGGAAAAGTTCAGGGTACTCAGTTCTGCTGCAAGGGATGCGATCATCATTATGGATAGCAAAGGATTAGTGACCTTCTGGAATCAAGGAGCTGAAAGGATCTTCGGGTACAAGCAGGAAGAGATCGTAGGCAGGGAACTGCATACACTTATTGCTCAGAAATATTATTATGATGATTACAAGCGTGCTATGAGTTCATTCCGTAAAAATGGAGATGGAAAATTTGGAGGAAAGATTGTAGAACCGAAAGCTCTGAAGAAGGATGGTTCCAAATTAGATGTTGAACTTTCACTCACCAGTATAACCTACACAATGAATGGAATGCAGTGGTTATCCTCAGAGATATTACCCAGCTTTCTAACCGAAGAGACATGGTGGAAAAGATTCATTATGAACAGATTAGATTTCAGAGAAATGCCGTTCCTTTCTCTATCGCTATCGGTGATCTTGACAGATTTGAAAAAATCAATGACCGTTATGGACATGAAGCTGGTGATGAAAGAGTTCGAACTTAGATTTCCATGGTTTGGACTCTTTCGATAATAACGGAGTAACACATGGGTTCACATCAATTTATCATGATTCTTATGATAGTGGTTATCATTGCAATAGGTATTGCCGGAGCTATTGGAGTAGTTCAACAACAGGGTATTCAACATGAGAAAAAAATATTGGATGGATTACTCTTCGAAGCAGGAAGTATTTTGTATGAGCATTTCCTTCTTCCAACTTCCTATGGAGGTTTCGGAAGAAGTGTTCCTTATATGAAGGAAAATTCCGATAAGGTATATGCTCTTCTGCCCACACCTGTTGCCACACTACAGTCAATGCTCTATATGCGGGGGGGGATTCAATCATAATGGATTCCGTCTTAAATTCTGGCCAAATTACTGGCAAAAGTATGCAGTTGGGGTCCATTCATTGACATATGATTTTGAACGATGGTTACTTGTTCATTGTTCAACAGGTAAGATGGAGATAAAGAATAAAGCACCGATTTCAAGCGATTTTACGAAAGAATAATATGGAGTTTGTTTGTATGAATAAAAAGAAAAAACATAAATCTTCGTGGTTCATTAACTCGATACTAACAATAATTCTTGGTGGAATTTCAATTGTGCTTCTTTTCTGCATGAATTATTATCAGACAGCAGGTATTTTTTTATGGTCAGTTATCATTGCATGGGTCATAATACTTATTGTAACTGCGATTATTTTCGGTATGCAAGAACAGACAAAACGTAGAATTGAAAAAGAGCATGAAAAGATAATTAACGAGCTTAAACAATCAATTGAAGAACTTAAGAAACAAGTTGATCACAAGGAGCAATAGCATGAGTGGTATCGTCTTCTTTAAAACTGGGAATCTTAATGATATCAAATTATTTTATATCGAAAAAATTCAATGCTCTCTCTGGATGGATCAAGGTGATTGTGTTATACTTCAGCATGGCAATTTTCTCATTGGATTCTGCGAGCGTGATTCAGTGGATACGCAGGGCATGATCACTTTCTATTATGAGAATAAAGAAGCTGTTGATGATATGTACGAAAAATTCATCGATACTGCTGATGGTGCTCCACGAGATAATCCCAAGTATCCAATCTATCATTTTTTCTGCAAAGATCCAGAGGGTAGAACACTTGAGTTTCAATATTTCTATAATTTGAAGAATCGATAATGCTCCAAAAGCTCTATCATACTCCTGTCTCTCGAGTGATCCTGATCGTGCTGGTAATCATCAGTGCAAGCGTAATCACAGCAATAGTATTCCTTAACAAACCAATTTCTGTAGAAGAAGTGGACTCCCCTCTTGATCCAATGCAAGATCCTCTTCAAATTGATGACATCAACGAACCAGGGATCACTTATCAATCGGGAAATCTGAATGTAATCTATTTTCCGCAGGCATCATATGAGATAACAGCCAAAGTAATGAGTAAGAAGAAATATCATGATGGCTGGAGCGCTAAGATCGGTCCCTATGATTTTGTACTAGCATGGGGCAACCCCACCAAGCCAGAAATGAAGAATTTCATCAAATATTCGCAGATGCGCAGGTTCTATTTCTATAAATGCACCTGGGATTGTCCCCTTACTCAGGAATACATTAGTACACATTCTGCCAACACTCATCTTATCCCCGCAAATGATAATATCCTGAAAGTGCTTAGAAAAATCAAAAAAGGAACTGTCATTAAGCTCTGGGGTTACTTAATAAATGTCGAGGGTACATATAAAGAGGGAAATGTGAGCTGGCGTAGTAGCACCACGCAAAAAGACACTGGAAACGGTGCTTGCGAGGTGATGTACGTCGAAAAAGTTCGTTTGAAAAATAAAATTTACAGGTAACAAAATGAAGCAATTGCTTTTAGTAACTTTTATCTTCTTATTTTGTCATTTCAGCTTATTGGGAAATGAAGTAAGAGATACACTGATAATACTGAACACTACGGATATTCATGGAACCATTCTTCCCTATGATTATATACAGGACGAACC
Organism: Candidatus Cloacimonadota bacterium; assembly: GCA_011043895.1. Classification (GTDB taxonomy): domain Bacteria; phylum Cloacimonadota; class Cloacimonadia; order JGIOTU-2; family JGIOTU-2; genus Celaenobacter. The sequence continues at coordinate 3,168 of DRBZ01000034.1, read as the reverse complement.
TCAGGAAAGAGGTTTGACTAAGATATTCTCTCGAATCAAGCACTACAGAGAGAGGTATGACAATGTGATACTTGTTGATTCTGGTGATCTTCTACAGGGAACACCTTATGCGTATTTCTATAATCACATAGATACAACTGGTATACATCCCATCATTCAAACCATGAATTACATGAAATATGATGCCTTTGCAGTTGGAAATCATGACATAGAAGTGGGCTATGATAGTTATGTAAAAGCTCGAGCTCAATCTGATTTTCCATGGCTATCTGCAAATGCAGAAATGGAAGATGGGACTACGTTCTTTGACCCATATACTATTGTAGAAACATCCGGAATTAAGATAGGCATCCTTGGTCTGACGACGCCGGGCATTCCCACTATGCTTGATGAATCCTTTTATCCCGGAATAACATGGATGGATATGATAGAATCTGCACACAAATATGCGCCGGAACTCAAAAAGAATTCAGATGTTTTAGTTGGAATTTTTCATGCAGGATATGATACAGAAGAAGATAAATACAAGGAAGAATTATTTGGTCTTCCCGTAGCAAATGCATCCGGATTGGTTGCAGATAATGTGCCGGGTTTCGATGTGGTCTTTGGCGGACATTCCCACAGAATTCGTCCGGCTGACACAACATATATTTATTCTGATTCAACTCTGAAAATGATCTCAGGAGCTCGTGCATACGGTCTTGGAGTAGCTCAGATTATACTGGAAAAGCAGAATGGGAACTGGAAGGTCATTGAGAAAAAAGGATGGTTTGAACCAGCACATGAATTTCATGAAGATCAAGAACTGTGCGCGCTAAACAGCCCCTATCACCAAGAAGTAATCGATTACTTCAGAACACCGATAGCACTCAACAAGAATCCTATCACCACAGAAAAAGCCCGTTTTGAAGACAATGCAATTCCCCAGATGATCAATCAAATTCAAATGAAACAAACTGGTGCAGACATCTCTTTTTCACCGGTTTTTTCCACAAGTCTCGTCATACCGGCAAACACTATCAGAATTCAAGATGTGTATGCTATCTACCCCTATGAAAACACTTTGAAAATGATAGAAATGACAGGACAGAATATACTTGATTATTTAGAATACTGCGCAAATTATTTTGTCATCGAAGATGCTACTCTCAAGACTAATCCAGAAATTGCAGGCTATAATTATGATATGGCCGAGGGCATCTCTTATGAGATTGATGTACGTGAAACTCCAGGTAACAGAATTAAGAATGTGATATTCCTCAAAGATAGCTCTCCACTTAATCCTAATAAAGTATACACCGTTGCATTGAATAGTTACAGAGCAAACGGTGGCGGAGGTCATCTAAAAGCAGTTGGAATAGATGAACCTGCAATACTCTATTCCTCAGAAAAAGATCTGCGTACTATAATTATCGAGTATCTAAAAAATCTGGAAGTATTTGAAGTACACGCTGGTGGAAACTGGTATATCGTGAAATAGTTTTCTTGACAGTATCACTTAAAATTTTCAATAAATTAGCATAAATCTCAGGAGGATATAATGAAAAAAACTGCAATAATTATCAGTTTTTTCTTATCAATACTACTACTAATATCATGCGTATGTCCACACCCCAGACCAATGACGAATATACCACCGGAGCCGCAACTACCAATAGCACCAAAAACCGTAAGCCCTTTACCGGAAATCGTCACAATGGATGAATTTACTTTGATTGGTAAGGAAAAGGATTTTACACAGGAAACAATGAAGCAAATTCCACAAATGTGGATGGATTTCATGGGACAGGAAGATCAAATACAGAATATGGCAAGCGATACCGAAGCGTGGGGAGTATCCTACAACATGGATTACTCGGGATCTTCCATGGCATTTACATATTTCGTTGGAGCTGAAGTTACCAGTACAGATTTTGTACCGGAAGGTATGATCGTGCATGTTGTGCCAGCTTCAAAATATGCAAAATTTACTCACTACGGATCCCTTGAGGATCTTTCAATAACGTATTATTACATATATAATAAATGGCTTCCACAAAGTGGTTATGATACGGGAGACGGAGATGAGCTGGAACTCTATGATGAAAGATTCAATCCTGAAGGTATTAATTCCGAAATGTTCATCTTTACACCAATAAAATAGCAGGAAATAATACACTATGGTAGCAGTTGAAAAAAATCTAAATCCGCCAAAAGGCATAGCCCTCGTTATTCTTGCATTTCTCGGATTTTCAATAATGTCCGCATTCATCAAATTGTGTTCGAACACAGGTCTGGATATACACGAGATCATGTTTTTTCAGAATCTTATCGCATTGATCATCGTTTTACCCTGGGTATTTCATGGTAAGAAAGTAAGTCTTAAACCTCAGTATCCACTTCTTGTATTTGGAAGAGTTATTACCGGACTTATTTCGATGTATTTCTATTTCGTGGCAATAAAGTTCGTTCCACTTGTGGATGCAACCCTCTTGCAAAATACAACTCCGATCTTCATACCAATCATTGCGTTTTTCGTTTTCAGGAAGAAGATCACTCTCAAGATGTGGACCGTCATGATAGTTGGTTTTATTGGGGTAACCATGGTACTTCATCCGGGCAAAGGTGCAGTTAATCCCGGTGATTTAATTGCACTTTTATCAGGATTCTTCTCAGGTCTCTCAACCGTGATCATCAAATTACTGGATGATAAAAATGAATCTGAAAAACTGATCATATTTTGGTTCCTCGCTTTCACTACAATAAGTATGGGAATATGGGCATTAGCAGATTGGACAACTCCGGTCGGTAATGCATGGTTATATTTGATTGGTGCCGGTGTTTTCATGGCTCTCTTTCAATTGTTACTCATTTTTGCAGTGAAATATGCTTCAACAACCACAATATCTCCATTTATCTACCTGTCTGTTGTTTTCTCTGGATTCATCGATTGGATCGTGTGGAACCAAATTCCAACATTGCTGACTGTTTTTGGTGCTACTGTGGTAATTGCATCAGCCATAATATCTGCACTGCATCATACAAAACATAATATACCTGTCCACCACAAATAATTACTCAAACAATAAACAAAACCGACCTGGCATATACCGGATCGGTTTTTTTATAATGTCATCCTCGAGGGGTACGTAAACGTACTCCGAAAGATCTCCACGTTTGATTAATTTA
>DRBZ01000042.1 GCA_011043895.1 Candidatus Cloacimonadota bacterium | reverse complement strand
CCTGCCAACGGACATTTTTCCGTTGCCGCCGGCGAAAAAAAATGAGGCGAAAACTCCCTCTGACCAGAACAAAGAGCGTGAAGAAGAACTCCAAAGATTGCACGAAAAGCGTGCCGCACTGAAAACAGCCATTGAGGAACTGGATCATTTGAGGCCCGATGACTATGTTCAGCCTCCGTCTCCATCTGTAGAGATATACCCTGTCCTGACAAAAGATGAAATCAATCATCTGAGTGCTTCCACCCGAGCCTTTTGTAAGGAACGCGGTTTTGATCTAACAAAGGAAACCATTCCTGAGCTAGTGGGCAAGCTTGAGGCAGAAAAGCGTCAAGCAAAAGAAGCAAAAATTACTGAAATCAAATCTGCAATAGAAGAATTGCTGAAACTGACCTCCTCTCGTTCTCTGAAGCAGGCTGAACTTCCTGCCGTTACGGAGGAATGGAAGCCCTGGACGCTCAGCCAGGAAAGGATTGGCCGCCTCAATGAAACAACCAGGCAAGCAATACAAGAACTTGGTTATGACCTCACGCAGGATCCAGCACCTCAGGTGATGAATGTCCTTCAGGAAGAACTCGCTCGCATAGGTGCGCAGCTCTTTGTTCCGCCCCAGAGAAGAAGGCTCATTCGTCTTGGCATGAGCAGCTTCGAGTTCTTGCCCGGAATCGAAGTTTCTCCATGGTTACCGGGAGAACTTGAATTGAATCGAGTTCCGGATCTGCACTGCCATGTTAAACCTGTAGGAATTGGCGAATATAACAGTGTCCGGCAGACTCTTTTGCGGTATGAGGATGGCGAAATCGCGCACATCGAGAATGTGCTCAGAGGTGAATACAAAGAGCGGGTCCACCGGCGTCTTCGCCGCTTAGAAGAAGAACTGACCTACGAAGAGGAACGCAAAGCGCTAACAGAAAAGGACCTCCAGAGCACGGATCGGTTTGAACTGAAGCGCGAGGCCTCCGAGACCATAAAGGAAGAGCATAAAGCAAATGCAGGTGTTACGGTCAAGTACGATACTCCTACGGTCGATATTGAGGCAAAAGCGGGATATTCCTATGACCATGCCAAGGAACAGGCCAAAAAGACATCAGTCAGTTATGCCAGGGATGTTACCCAGAAATCGCTTAGCCGGTTGGAGGAGAAGGTCCGTAAGGTCAGGGTGGAAAAGACCATCGAGGAGTTTGAAGAGACCAACACCCACGGCTTTGATAACAAAGGTCAGCCTGATCATGCGATCGGCATCTATCGGTGGGTGGACAAGATCTACGAAGCGCAAGTCATCAGCTACGGGGAACGTCTTTTCTTTGATTTTATCATTCCCGAGCCTGCCGCATTTTACCTTTATGCTTTGACACATCGGGAAACTGGTGACATAGAAGAACCAATGCCGCCTACTGCATGTGTAAATAATGGATTCCCGTGCTTTGATTCGGATATGGACATACATCCGCTTCAACCATCTGATATTACTCCTGAAAATTACATGGCCTGGGTTTCCATGTATGAAGTTTCAGGCGTAGAAACGCCACCGGAACAATTTATTAGTAAAGGCTACGCTTTTTCAAAAGAAGCAGAAAGTACTGGTGAAGGAGCGTCAAGTATATACGAAAGCAATACAATTCCTATTCCGGAAGGCTATCAGGCAATTGCTATAATCGCAAGAGGTAGTTCTATTAATTGTGGAGAGTTAGCCTATTATATTGATACAGGAGGATATGTACACCCGCTTTGTAAAATAGATCAAACGGTATGGCTTCTTAGAAGTGGTATTTATATAGGAGAAAAAGGAGAAAGAACGGGAGATTCTCAACCAGGAATTCCTATATCCATAGAGGTAATTGGGACTGGTGGATATGTACTGAACGTTAGCTTGTTCTGTCAACGAACTAAAGAGTTTTTGGAACAATGGCAACTCAAGATCTACGAATCCATCACACAGGCGTACTACAAACAAAAAGCTGACTATGAGGAAAAGCTTGCCGCTGCCGCGATTCAGGAAGGGGTTAGTATCTCTGGCAGAAATCCCGGTCAGAATCAGGAAATCATTGAAACCGAGCTTAAAAAATTGGCGATTTCTATGCTTACGGGACAGGACTTTACACTTTTCAATGCCATGCAGACGGACTCGTTGGGTCAATACCCGGGAATTAACTTTGCAGAGGCAAAAGTAGAAGACCGTCTTATTCGATTCTTCGAGCAGGCATTTGAATGGCCTCTTATGACCTACCTCTTTTATCCGTATTTCTGGGGTAAAAGGCAGGCTGGCTGGAAGGAGGGGCCGACCTGGATTGATAAGATCACTAACATCCAGGATGTGGACCCGCTGTTTGAGAAGTTTCTTAAAGCAGGTGCGGTTCGTGTGACTGTACCGGTACGACAAGGGCAGGAATGGGCTGATACGATTATTAATTACATTTCCACAGGAGAAGTCTGGAACGGCGGTGAAGCGCCTACAATCGACGATCCCTTGTATGTTTCAATGGTTGAAGAGATACAACAGCAAGAGGGTGCCTATGTAGAAAAATCCGAAGGAACGATCTCTGTGGAGCACGGCAGTAATCAAGTCATCGGGACGAATACAAAATTTGAAGAAACCGATGCCGAACATGAAATTTACATCGAACGTAAACGCTATATCATCGCCGAGGTTCAGGATACAGAACATCTCACCCTCACCGAACCCTACGATGGTGAAACCAACGGATATACCCGTTACTACATTGGAGCAAAACTGGTCGGCGGACCGTGGGAAGTGCGGGTACCAACATCTCTTGTTCATCTCCAGCAGGATAATGAATTGCCGGATTTTGAAGAGTAAGAAATTCCTGAAGGGTTAGTTATGGCAAAAAAAGGCAGTAGTAGCTCAAACAGAAATAGAATAACATTCAGGTGGATACCTACTGATAAAGATGCCGCAGGAAATATCAACTATGTCAAATGGTATCCTCTGGAGGAAAGTATACCTTGTCAACTAAGAGAATGTGGTATCAATGATGCCTCATCTCTTCTTAAAGAGGCTTTCTATTTTTATAATTATGGCATTTCTCCTTCTCTGCTGGCTCCGAGGAAAGAAAAGTGGAAACCATTTGACTGCGGCACTGTAAAACAAGCCATTGAAGCACTGTATGATGTTTCATATCACTCTTTATATGAAATGGCTAAAACTTTAGCTGAAACAAGACATGGAACGGCCATCATATTGCCTGGCCAAGTTAATGAAAAGGCTAAAGAGTTGTTTAGCAAGAAAAAATATAAGAGTAAAAGTAAAAAAATTATAATCGATACTGCGCAAACGGGTTTTTTGGCAGCCTCACTATGGACTTCTAATGAATACAGAAAGGAAGTAACCGGATCAAAGGTTTATTTCCGCGAATTTGAAAAACTCCCTTTTGTGCTGAAAAGTTTACGTGATCTGCTTGATGTTTCCCAAATTGAAAACATACTGCAAGATCAATATAGACCATTTACAGATGAAAATTTATTCCTCCCCTTCTATGGAGGCTCATGGACAAATAACTGGCCTCCTCATCTACTCTCGCCGATCTGTAAATTTGGCTCTACAGAAAAAATATATCATGATGCATCACTTGATATCTTTAAAGATCAGAAATTCATCTCCCAAAATGTGGAGAGTGACAAATTATTGGATACGGTACATAAGAAAATAAATGAGTTATTTGAGGTAGTTCCATTCTCTATTACTGATAAAAGATTAAAGATTTGGCAGAATTGGATTGATAATCTTATCCTACTTGAAGAAGAATTCTGCGATAGAGTTAACACAAAGTATTTTTTTGCCAATCAGGTTACATCCCCAGGTATTATTATGGGATTGCCAAGTGCATTTGCATATATTGGAGCATTGTGGGCCTATATATTCGATCTAATGGCTCGAACTGTAATGACAGCGTTTTGCAATGTCATTTATCCTATTTATCGAAATATCAATGGCTACATGGCTGTCCAGTTATGGAAGGCTTTGTCAAGTCAGCAAATACCAGCAGCAACTGCAAATCTATTTTTTAGTGTGCCAAAGTGGCTGTCTTCCATTTATTATAAGGAAGTGGGATTGCTAAAGGAATTTAGAGATATCCCAACCAAAGTATTGCTGGAAAATGTGGAGGTGGAGAGTGTTGCATGTAACACTTTTAAAGAGAAATTAGGTGCACCTATAGTTAAAGCAGAAAACCTTAATAAAGAAAAGTTTTATGTTCGACAGATTGACAAGCTGGATGATGACGTAGAATTCATGAACTGGCATAAGGACTACCTTCCATATTATCCTGTAATAACTCCAAAATTCGAAGATATTACAGGATGTGTAAATCTTAACAAAGAAGATAGATTGCTCTACGGTGTTCGTCTTACTGCGCAGGCGCAGATATACATAGCTTCTCAGATATTAAGACAAGGGCTTCGTTTTTTAGGTGTTGAGAAAAATGAGAAGAGCCATGGGCACCTTCGGAGAAACTTAGAAAATTTCAGAATTGGAGCAGGTTCGTATATATGGGGAGGGAGAAAACAACCGCACGATACACATCGACAAGGTATAAATATTGATTTAAGTTTTGGCCCCTTGATTCAGAGATGGTTGGTTCCTAAGAAATTACATGATGCCTTGAAAAAATATATAAAAACCAAAAAGGGCAAAGAGAGAATAAAGAATATTGCATTGAGTAAAAGATATGATTTTTTGGTTTCAAAGAATGAATCCGGTAAGCTCAATATTCACTATAAGCGTTTACCACGTGTAGTCATGATTTGTTATACAAATGAGCAAGAAAAATCAAACATCCAGCGAAAAATGGTTGTTTTTGAATGGATTATTAAAGAAAAGATTGATGCTGTGATGGAAAACGTAAAGAGTTTTTGTTCTAAAACCATCAAAGACGAAGCATTCAATACTATCGATGAAATGGAGGCTTATAAAAAAGCAGAAAAAATAATGATAGGATTGCCGCATTTCTCTTCTTCAGATCGGCATACAGAGTTACAAGACTGGCAACGAAGCCATATTGCACTCTTGGCAATTTTATTGACATCACCAAAGTACATCACATTTGCCTCGCCAATGATATATCTTCGTGCCATGAGAGCCATAAGAAAAGTATTCTCCAAAGACGGTTTGTTCTTGTTCCGGATAAGTCATGCTGAAGACATTGTAAATCAGTTAAATTCCATAGATAAAAATGTTGTGCCAGAAATAATAAGAGAGAGTTTTCAGGCAGAAAATATGACTTTGTCTATGGAATCTATTGCTGTTAAGAAAAAAGAAGGTCAGGAATGGGAAATAATTGATGGAGAAAACCATTTTCTAGTCACTAAAAACAAAACCAAAGAAAAAGATGAAAGAATAATCTATTTAGAAGTCAGGTTTCAATTTCCCAAACAAATACTAAAATTAACAGCAGCAGTGGTGAGAGATACAAAATATTACTTTGATCCCAAAAAACATTATAACCATTGGCATGTTGATTTTTATGATGAATTTTACGCAAATATTGTAGCCCAACATCGTCTCGGAGCATTATTGCTTACTTCAATCACAGATATATTTTTACTTCAGCAAATATGGTTGATTTTAGGTATTAATCTCAATCCAATAATAGAATATCTTGAAGGATATGATATTGATAAGGAAATACCCTCTTATTTATATAATCCATCCGATGAAAAAAAGAATCTACTAATAAAATGCAAAGAATATATGAAGGCTTATAATCAGCGATTCGGAAGTTCTTTAGAAAAAAAGACTGAAAAACAAGTGCAAAATGAAAAAGTCACCAACATTATAAAAGATAGCTTATTTGGTCTCTATGGATATCCAGTGTCAGAATATATAAAACCAACCCTACCTAAAGACGGTATAAACAATCCTGTCAATTTTGAGATTCTCAAAGACGCAATCAAAATAACGCGTGAAATAATTATAGCCCTTAAACAAACTTTAATTGAACAAAGTTTGCTGAAAGAGGAAGATTTCAATCTGTTTGAAGTGGAGGAACCTGACAAAAAACATGATGCTCCTGATGAAGAGCGTTTTGCCTAACAAATAAAGGATTAGTCCAGAGTATAGAAACGAGAGCTCGGGACTAATCCATGGTTCAAGAAGCCGCGGGCCATAGGGGAAAAGGTTGATAGTTTCAGGATGGTTTTAAAGGTTGGATCATGCGAAAAGTTTGAGAAATATGGTACTGTCAACTTTTTTGGTTCTTCGACGTTTAGTGTGGATTTTAATAACTGCCTGTAAACACATTTTTTTCTGGAAAACTCTCCTCACTTCAAGGGGTTAAGGGAGAGTTTTCCAGAAAAAAATGTGTTGTTTGGT
>DRBZ01000040.1 GCA_011043895.1 Candidatus Cloacimonadota bacterium | reverse complement strand
CTTTTTCTTAGAAAATTATGTGAAAAACCTGCAATTTAAACAATATCTTGTTCCTTGTAATAATCCTTACGCTTAAATCTAATAAAATGATAATAATCTAATGCTCAAAATAAGGTTTTTCAGGGCTGACTATCTATAGTAATCCACAGAAATCACCTCCAAATTTTTGGGGGTATCCCTGATCTAACAGAAAAAAAGCGGTAACATCATGTCACCGCTTTATAAAGTATAGTATTCGAGTATTTATTTGATCATCTGGAGCACTTTATTTGATTTCTCGATGAACGCCTGTAACTCTTTACCAGTAAAAGGTTTTTGCTCAATCAATCCAAGCTCATGGATATAATTACATAGGATATTTACTTCTTCTGTTTTACCCTTATCATTAAGCTTTAGGAGTTTCTTTACCGTTTCGTTCTCACTATTTACTACCAATGTATGCTGGGCGAGCATATCCATTGCTTCAGGATTTGTAAATTGACTCATTTCTTGAAAACGTCTCATATGTTCATTGAAAACAACCATCGCAGGAATATCCTTCACTTTCAAGCTCTTTACTTCAACAGTCACCTTGTCATTGTTCAGTGCTTTTTCAAAAACAGCTTTAATCTTATCAGAAGCTGTTTTATTATCTTGGTCAACGAGTTCTTTCTTATCTTTATTTATGATATTCTCATTTATTTCAGAATCGATACGGACAAAAGACACATCACCTCTATCCATCTCGATCTTCTGGAAGAGATGTCCGTCCAAAACGGTTGGTGCAAAGATCACCTCAATTCCCTGTTCCTTCATCATATTCATATAGGTTACCTGTAGATCTTCACTGGGAGCATAGTATATCTTCTTCTGCTTGCCCTCCTGCGGATTGCGAACAAGGTATTCTTCTATCGTGACATAATCACCCTTGGATGTTTTATAGATGAGCTGATCTTTCATATTTTCATAGAACTTTTCTTCGGTCAGCATACCGTATTTAATGAAATGAGTGATATCTTCCCAGAGCCCTTCATAACGATTGCGATCTTCTTTGAAAATATCTTTCAGGCTGTCAGCTACTTTTTTAATGATATACTGGGAAATTTGCTTTACCTGCCTGTCTTCCTGAAGAAAGCTTCGGGACACATTCAGTGGAATGTCAGGGATATCCATGCCGCCACGGAGTAGTAACAGAAATTCAGGAACGATTCCTTTGAGATCATCTGCCACGAATACATCATGGCAATACAGTTTGATCTTACCTCTCGAAAGATCGAGTTCAATCTGATTCAACTTCGGAAAGTATAGGATACCTTCAAGTTTGAAAGGAAAATCCACATTAAGATGGATCCAGAACAAAGGATCTTCGTATTGATGGAAAAGTTCTTTGTAGAATTCCTTGTATTCGCTTTCTTCAATATCTTTTGGTTTTTTATGCCAGAGTGCTTGCTGAATATTAATAACCTTCTTGTCGAAAACTATCGGGAAGGGCATAAAGTTGCAGTATTTCTCTATGAGTTCTTTAAGTTTGTTTTCTTCAAGGTAGTCTTCATTTTCTTTATTAAGATACACAGTGATCTTGGTTCCGACTTCTTTGTGTTTACCTTCATTAAGTTTATATTCTGTGCTTCCTTCACATTCCCAGTATGCCGGTGTGGCATTCTTTTTGTATGAGAGAGAATCAATGGTAACTTTGTTTGCAACCATGAAGGATGAGTAGAATCCTAGCCCGAATTGTCCAATAAGTTTACCCTGTCTGTCTTTATATTTCTGCACAAAATCTTCAGCGCTCGAAAAGGCGATCTGGTTGATATATTTCCTGATCTCCTGTTGGGTCATTCCGATACCGTTGTCGATGATCTCGAGTGTTTTTTTCCGTTTATTGATCTTCACCTCGACCTGGAGATCGTCTTTTTTTACATCTGGGTCCATTGCTTCACGCTTGTTCATCGCATCGACCGCATTCGCAATAAGCTCTCTCAGGAAAATATCATGCTCGGAATAGAGCCATTTTTTTATAATAGGGAAAATGTTTTCAGTGTGAACAGTTAGTTTTCCTTGTTTTTTCTCTTGTGCCATTTGTTATATCCTCAAATATTTTTACCTGATAATATAGGTGTGTGTAATTTGATGTCAATTGGATTCAGGAATGAGAGTGTCCATATTTTTGTGTAATCTTAATTTTAGTCAATTTGTTTTATCCTTTCTTCAAACAAGATATCATTCATGGCTCAAGATTATACCCTATCTTATATTGGTACTGATATTGATGATTTTACATGGTTCGGACTTGAGATCAGAAATGTTCTTGGCGAAAAGTATATCATGGGGTTTGTGAAATATGAAGATAGATATCTTCTTGGAGATATTGATTAAGGAATAAATATGGATCAAAAAAGAGCATCAAAATTTGGCACACCACCTGGTACTCTTATTCATATTGGTAAGCAGAAGATGGAGAATGTGCATATCTCTGTCATTGATTATAATGAAGCAACAATCGATGAAAGGGAAGTGAGTTCAGTTGAAGAGTGCAAGCAATTTGTAGAAACCTCAACAGTCACCTGGATAAATGTTGATGGTATTCATGATTCGGTAGTTATGGAAGATTTCAGAAAGTATTTTGATCTTCATCCGCTTTTACTTGAGGATATCATGAACACAAATCAGCGACCGAAAGTAGAAGATTATGGTTCTTATCTTTACTTTGTTCTCAAGATGATCTATCTGGAAAATGGTGAAAGTATATGCTATGAGCAGGTGAGCATTATCCTTGGGAAAAACTATGTAATAACCTTTCAGGAGCGAACCGGTGATGTCTTTGATATCATTAGACAGCGTTTGAGAAATGCAAAGGGACGCATCCGTAAAGCTAATGCTGACTATCTGGCTTATACTCTCGTTGATTCGATCATTGATCACTACTTCATCATACTTGAAAAAGTTGGAGATTCTCTCGAGGATCTTGAAGAGGAAGTGGTAAAGAATCCCACTACAGAAACTATACAAAACATTCATAAGATGAAACGTAAAATGGTGGGATTGCGAAAATCCATTTGGCCTTTGAGGGAAATTATCGGTTTCATGGAGCGTTCAGAATCTGATCTTATAGATCCGAGCGTCGATATTTACCTTCGGGATCTCTACGATCACACCATTCAGGTTATAGATACTCTCGAATCTTATCGCGATATGGTATCCGGTCTTCTTGATATTTATCTTTCAAGCATCAGCAATAAGATGAATGAAGTAATGAAAATGCTTACGATAATTGCTACTATCTTTATTCCACTCACGTTCATAGCTGGCGTGTATGGAATGAATTTTGCATTTATGCCAGAGCTACAATGGAAATTTGGATATTTTGCTGTATTATTTGTAATGTTAATAATTCTTGTGGGTATGATACTATATTTCAAAAGAAAGAGGTGGTTGTAATGAAATTTAAACACATTTTAATGATCATTCTGGTCATTGCGGTCATTATCGTTGTAATACAAAATTCGGAGGAGACCTCCCTGAGGATTCTATTCTGGAAAATCACCATGTCGAAAATAATTTTTTATCCCCTGCTTTTTATCGTCGGTTTTCTTGTGGGAGTTTTTTCCAAAAGTGGTTCTTCCAATAAAATTGATAAAGACAAAGTAGGAGTGATAAGAGAATATTGATATAATGTTTTAGGTTTATGAAAATGTCTGGATCGGCTTTTATTTCTTCTGTTTGATACCTTTCACGATCCTTCTTTTTTCAATTATCTTTTCGAGACTCTCTTCGTCAACCAAGAGGTGGGGACGTTGTTCGGGATTATAAACCCAATATTCATGTCCATTATAATCAACCAAACCATTGCTATATATCTCATCCTCATAATGTTTGAACCACCAGCAATGGTCAAAGATCTTTAATTTAACCTCTTCGCCATATCTATCACTCTTAAAATAGTAAGGATCCTGTAATTCTCCATCGGTCTCAAAAGTGAGATATCCTTGCTGTTCGAAGGCGACCTGAAGTGCGTAAGGCAGTACATCAACTGCTACTCCCGGCGTAAAGGAACGGAATACAATCTGATCCAGGATCTTATCTTCGATCTTCTTTAGAATGTGCTCTTGTGATACTCTTTTATCAACATCCACGATCTCGCGCTCAAGAATGACCTTATCAGAAATATAGAATTGGAGTTCTCGCATTTCCTGGTCAGTAAGTTGATATTCGTTTCTTAGCTCAAGTGTAAAAGGAACATATACCCGTGTGCATGATAGCAGCATGATAAGTAACAAACAACCAAAAAAAAATCTTACTATCTTCATACTTTCTCCAGTCTTTCATTCCATTGCATTGGAAAGAAAATTATTACAGAAATGTTGTCAATTATTTCCGAGGATTCAAAAGAAAAGGGAAAACGTTCCCAAGCCAGTCTCAATTTCATTACGTCCTGACAAACTGGTGTTTGGGAACGAGATTTTATTTTCGATAAGGATTATCTTGTGACATTACTCTATGTATACGTGCAGTACCAATGGCTTTTCTTCATCGCTATTTATCTCAATATAGAGTACGTCACCGACCTCTCCATCAGATGCCTGAGTAAGAATATCATCCCAATTTATTGAAGAAATATCAAAGGATGACCCTTTTAATTCCGCTTGAATCTGCGCATGTTTGGGAATGAATTTCAAACCAGCTTTAATGAGTGAAACGGGCATTCTGAGATGAATAATATTTTTTTCTGATTCCTGTTCTATCAGCTCAATTACAAAGAATTTTCCTTTTTTTTGTGATGAAGGTTCTTTTTTTGTTGATAGTGCACTCAGAAGCTGTTCGGCTTGTTTAGCAGTTATTTTACCATCAGAAAGCAGCTCGATGATTCTCTTTTTCTCATTCATTTTCTTCTCCGATTGCATTGAGCAGTCGTTCTGCTTCATCCGGTGTTATTGTTCCTTTCTCCAGTAGTTCTAATATTTTCAATCTACTTTGACTCATCTCTTCTTTGCTTTGGGATGCTTCTTCCTTTTCTTGCTTTTTCTTATAAAAAGCTTCTTTGAGAGATTCAAATGTTTCTTTAAAGGTATTCCTAATTTCTTCTGCTCGCTTTTTATCTTTTATCTCAGAATCGATCTTTGCCTTAATTTTCTCTTTATTTACTTCTATATTGTTCATCATTTTTTCAAAATTCTTTGAAAAATCGAACTGCATGTTCTTGAAATGATGTTTCACATTCTTTAAAGCCTCTTTTGCTTTTTCCATACCTTCCTCGAAAGGAATTTCTTCAAAGATATGTTCCAGATTTTCTCCAAGTTCTGATAGGTTAAATTGCACATCTTTCTGGAGTGGATCTTTCATCAACTGTATGCTACCATTCTGATTCTTGATCTCTATTTTCACATTTCCTGAACCGCGAATCATTTCCAGAATCTGTGTATCATCATCTTTCTTTCTGTCATATTCACCTTTGATGCCAACACGAAAGTTCCCGAGCATATTCTTAGCTTTGATATCAATGTCCATTTCATCAGGTATGATGAGGAGAATTTTTCCGTTCTTGTTTTTGAATGAGAATGTACCCTTTTCAACACGATAAAATTCGTAATACATACTTCCATTTTTGTTCTTCACATCTGCAGATTCAAATCCACCTTCAATTACACGAATTGGACCATTATCGATTTGCAATTCAAGTGAGCCCTTACAATCAATAAGTTTGCATGATCCATTCTCCCCCTTGACATCCATCATTCCATTACAATTTCGTAGATTGATGCTTCCGTTTTTTGTTTTCAGTTGTAGATCACCCTCAGTGTTTTCAATCTTGATGGAACCGTTCCTCGTATCACATTGACAAGCGCCTTTGTTGTTCACAATCTTGATTGATCCATTATGTGATTCCAGCTCGTGCATACCTTCCAGATATTCCAGACGAACACTTCCGTTAGACAGGTTTGAAGCGACCATGGTCTTATGTGGTACAAGCAGCTCTATCCTGGCTTTTTTTATTCTACCTTCATTCGGTTCTGACACTTTGATTGTAAGTTCGTTTTTCTTCTTATTATACGCTACTTCGAGAATCTCTTCCAGGGTGAAATCATCAGAGAGCTCTCCCTTGATCTCAAATTCTGCTTCGAGATTCGTCGTCTCTTCATCGTGTCCTTCAACGATGAATCCGACATTCTCCGAAGTAAGTAATAATTTCAGTTCTTTTTTTGTTTCAATCGTTCTATTTTCGTTAAATGATGAATGCATGCTAACTCCTTTTTTTAATTTTTTTTATCGCATCTTCGACCGAGATCTCACCTCGTTCTATTTCGTCTAAGACAGATGCTGAAAATTTAGTTTTTTCTGTTGTTTGGGAAGGGCAGAGCGTATTGGTTATTTCTGCCAATCTATTTTTTACT
>DRBZ01000094.1 GCA_011043895.1 Candidatus Cloacimonadota bacterium | reverse complement strand
TGACATTATTTATTCTATTCTTCTGCATTTCTTCACCCTCCAGGTGATTATTGATTATTTTTTTTACCTTTATTGGTAAAGCCCTGGAGGGATTTCAAGTTTCTTATGGAATTTGATAGGAGTGTAAAACACAGAGAGGGTATCAGCAGCAGAAAAATAATGAAGGTGCATCTAGATTTTTTTTTCATACTTGATCCAGTTTTATCATGTTAACTTCGTTGCTTGTCTGGAGAGGTATGCCAGCAACAAAAACGATGATCTCATTATCAGAGATAAGACCTTGATCCAACGCAATGTGCTTCACCTGCCGCAGAGTTTCGTCTGTTTCTTGTAGTCCGGGAAGCAGAAGACCTTTTACTCCCCAGATCAGCGTAAGGAATTTGAGAGTTTCTTCATTGCTTGTAAAGGCGTAAATTGGATTTTGGACTCGATATTTTGAGAGGTGCCGTGCAGTTCTTCCTGTTTTTGTAATTGCAAAGATTGCCGATGCATTGATATCCTGAGCTATCATGCATGCTGCTTTTGAGAGGTCGATGGAGAACTGGTCAGTGCGAAATGATGAACTAAACAGTTCGGGATTGATAGCACAGTTTTTCTCAGCCCTTGTGACGATCTTGTTCATCATGGCTACTGCTTCGGTAGGATGTTTTCCAATCGAGGTCTCTGCACTGAGCATCACTGCGTCGGTTCCGTCAAAAACCGCATTTGCCACATCGCTGGCTTCTGCTCGTGTGGGAAGAGTGTTATGCACCATTGATTCGAGCATCTGAGTTGCAGTAATGACCGGTCTGCTGGCTGTTTTACATTTTTCAATGATCATTTTCTGTAAAATCGGGATCTCTTCTGTTGGCATTTCCACACCAAGGTCACCACGGGCTATCATCACAGCATTTGCTTCCTGTATGATCGCATCGATATCATCAATTGCTTCGGGTTTCTCAATTTTAGCAATGATCGGCTTCTCAGAGCCCTTACTTAGAAGAAGTTCTCTCAACTCAATAATATCTTGGTGGGAACGCACAAATGAGAGTGCAAAGAAATCGACATTTTGCTCAAGGGCAAAATCAATATCCTTCCTATCCTTCTCTGTGATGGTCGGAGAACTGATCTTTATTCCGGGCAGGTTGATCCCTTTTCGTGAGCGTAAAACCCCTCCATCAAGCACATTGCACAGGATTGTATGATCTTTTATTTCCTTTACTTCCAGGCTTACATACCCATCATCAATGAGGATGATGTCTCCGACTTTCACGTCCTTCGGAAGGTCTGAATATGTTGTGCTAATTTGATCTCTTTTACCAATTACTTCTTCTGTAGTTATGGTTATCTTATCTTCAGGGAACACCTCAAATTCTTCCTCGAGTTTACCCAATCGTAATTTGGGTCCTCCGAGATCTGCAAGGATTGGAATAGTCTGACCGAGGTCATTTTCTATCTGCCGTATTGCGCTGATGTGTGCTGCATGTTCTTCGTGATTTCCATGAGAGAAATTCAGTCGCGCAATATCCATCCCAGATTGTACGAGTGGCGTGATTTTTTCTGATGATGCTGTTGCTGGTCCAATCGTACAGATGATCTTTGTTTTGGTAAATCTTTCTGTCATGTTCGTTACCTTATTTTCTTAAATTACTTTTATTTTTCAATGGTTTGATGGAAAATATTTTGTTTTTACCGTAGAGAGCATTTAATCCAGATAGAAGTACATTCCACCATTGTTATCCAGAATTGATAACGGTATAGAAACTTTCATCCATCACTTCTTCGAAGGTTTCTGCATCGAGATAGCGTGCGATAATGCGCACCTTTTCATCATCAAAAATTTTGATTTTTACATAATTAAATACGTAAATACTTCCGATTGGATTTTCTATAAGTTTATTTTCTGAAAGAACAACATAACCATTTTTATTGCCGTAAATACCAGCCGGGAAATACTCATACACATCAATGCTCATTCCACCAATGGCATCAGGGGAATAGGATTCTTCTTCAATGTTACTAATGAGTTTACATACACCATAATGAATGATAACTCGCACATCATGCTCGGAATTGAGTGCAGTCATAAGGTCATCGAAAGAGGTTATCTGGCTCGTTTCTGCTGGAAGAGTCAAAGAAAAAAAGAGGGAAAAAATGAATAAAAAAAACTACCGTTTTTCTCATACACATAGCTCCTCGAATAATGATGAAATAAAGAGCGAAATTTCACAGCAATTTATTAATGTATTCTAATTTCGCAAATTGATAAATGAAAAAGCTCCTGAATTTCTAAGGTTCAAAGACTTGATAATTTCTTTCTGAATTACTTTTCGATATCCCTGAAACGCTCGATACATTCGATATTCTGGTTCTTGAGTTCATCAAGCACAGGAATGTAGATCTCAGGATCGACAGGAATCTTCACACCTTTTTCCTGAATCTCTCCATGGAGGATCAACGTAACTGCTATAGCTGCTGGAAGCCCGACAGTTCTGGACATCGAAGAATCACCATCTGGGATGCCGTAGTCTATCATAGTCGAGGTAATGAACTGATTCTTATCAGGAAATTCAGCTTCAAACTCATGATGAAGGACCAGCAGGTCGCGTTCACCCGGTTCATACAGAAGCTTCTGATCGAGAAGATGACAGAACACATCCATTGCTGTTCCCTTCTCCAGTCCGATATCATTGTCGCTAAGTAAACCAAGCCATTCGACACGATAGATCGGATTGGCATCGACAGGAAGTTCCCACTGTGCTGCTAAATTTTCTTTGAGGATTTTATGCTTTTTCACAGTAACAAATTTCTCAATAAAATCCGCATAGGTCAAACCTGCAAGGTCATATTCTTTATCATCATCGAGCAATCCAAGATCCACGATCTTTTTCATGTTCGCACACCAGCCTGGATAGCGCAGTGTACCACGGAACATAGTTTTTGTATCTTTGATACCGTAAAGATCAACATAGGGAACTGAGTTTCTGTTAGGATATCCTTCGAGTTCGCCGAATTCTGGAATTTTTACTTCCCAGTGATGAGCAAAAAGTTCAGGTCCGGGCACTTCAACGATCTCTCCATAATCGAGCCACTTGGCAGGATTTTTTCCAGCCATGACTACTCCGCGCGGACTCCATGAAAATTTGTAACCCCAGGGATTGGTATTTGCTTCAGGTGCAGGCAATCCACCGCAATAGGATTTGAAGCTGACAATCCTGCCGTTATTCTCTCTAACTGCATCGATCACGCGCATTGCAGACATATGGTCGATGCCGGGATCAACACCGATCTCGTTAAGGATAAGCACATCAGCATCACGAGCATCGTCATCGAGTTCTCGCATTGCATCGCTTACATAGGAAGTAGTGACCATGTGTTTGCCGTGCTTGATACAAAGTTTTGCTACTTTTACATGATAGGTGTAGGGAAGAAGACTCACGGAAAGATCGTGCTCTGAAATCAGTTTTTCGAGCATGTCGTCATCTTTCACGTTGAGTTCGACCGCTTTTCCACGATGATGTCCGTTCACAAGTTTTTCCGCTTTACTTACCGTTCTGCTTGCAACAGTTACTTCAAAATCATCCTGTGCAAGAAAATAGTTTACATGGGGTCGTGAAACCAGTCCAGCGCCTAGGATCAATATTTTTTTCATAAAGTGTCCTTTCTTTTTAAAAATTTTTCTATATATTTGAAGTCTTTCGTAAGAATTCCCTCATGAAGGATAAGTCCATGCTGTATCTCGACTGGTAGTTCAAGTGGATCGAGTGTGCCGGAAAGATGTGCAGACAGAATCTGTGGAATAAAATTGATAAGGGTTTCACTGAAAGAAGTCGAAGATTCCCTCGGTATCTCACAGGGCAGATTATCTCGTGCTACTACAACTATTCCTTCACCTTCTATACCATCAACAATAGTATCTGTCAGTGGATTGTACACAAAAGTAGGTACATCCGGTTCGGTTACTTTTACCGTAATCTCGATCGAACCACCAATATCACAGCTTACATCACCAATGATCTGAAGTTTGATCGGTTCTTTTGTAATTACAAATCGTTTGAGATCAGCTTTTGTGACCAACCTGGGGCTCTTGGGCGACCAGTAGATACAGTTCATCAACAAAGTGATATAGGGAATATAATGTGCAAATTGCGATTCATATTTCTCGGGATGATCAAAGTAGTCCTGAAGTTCAAAGTTCTGTCTTTTGTCTTTTGATTTTACAATATCGATTTCTTTGAAAACTACTTTATAGATATGATGTTTAGAGATATCCTTTTTTGTATGAAGTGTAAGTAATTCCTGAGGGGAAATTTCAATAACCGGGAAACAGTTCAACATCTCTTGTGCGCCTTTGGAAACATTTCCGTATCCTGTAAAACCGACCACTAATGGAAGCACTGAATCAGGTAATCCATTCGAGGATATTTTTTCACCGATCTTTATGAAATGTGCCTTGATCTCCTCGAGAGAATGATATTCATACGCCTTCTTAATCGTTGAGAAAGGATTCTGTATTGTATCCAGTTTAAGCCGTTGCCCATACGCCCAAAGTGCATCGATCATACCAGCAAGACCAGCATGACGTCCGAAAAAGATCAACCTGCGTCCACGTTCATCTACTATTCTCTCATAATCAACAAGGTTGCATTTAAGGTCCATCATCTGCTGGAGCATGGGCATATTATAGAGCTGTCCCTTGATCACGTGAGAGAAAAATACGTAAGTTTTAAGAGGTAGAAACTTTGAAGTGGGTATTTCTTTTACACCAAAAATTACAGAACAATCAGAAAGGTCTTCACTGACGATTGCTCCAGCTTTATCATATTCAGCATCTGTAAATACACGAATGGATGAGGGCTGTACTACAGTCTCTATATTATACTTCTCTTTGAGAAGAGTAACATGTTCCGGAATGAGTGGTACTCGCCGTTCCCACCGGCTTTTATCTTCTCTTCGAATTCCTATTTTCATAAGCTATAGAATTTCATCAAAAACTTTTTTGATGCGGTCTATGGCATCCATAAGCTGATCTTCAGTGATCACAAGCGGAGGAGCGAATCGAATGATATGTTCGTGGGTTGGTTTGGCAAGAACGCCTTTATCTTTCAATTTAAGGCACACTTTCCATGCATCGATGCCGTCCTTCGGTTTGATGACTATTGCATTGAGCAGTCCTTTTCCACGTACTATATCGATCAAGGGTGAATCGATTGCTTTCATTTCTTTTCTGAATATCTCACCCAACTTAGCTGCATTTTCGGTTAGCTGTTCATCTCGAATGACTTTCAATGCTTCAGTTGCAACTGCGCATGCAAGGGGAAATCCGCCGAAGGTCGAACCATGTTCACCGGGTTTGATGGTCAACATGATGTCTCTGCTTGAAAGCACTGCGGAAACAGGGAGTACACCACCTGATATTGCCTTACCGAGGATCAAGACATCCGGTTTAACATTTTCATAATCACATGCAAGTAGGCGTCCTGTACGCCCTATGCCTGTCTGGACTTCATCAGCAACGAATAACACATTGTATTTTTTGCAGAGGTCATAACATTTTTTAATATACCCTTCATCAGGCACAAATACACCGGCTTCACCTTGAATTGGCTCCACGATAAATGCACACACCTCATCACCTTGTTCTTTGAGCACATCATCCAATGCATGAGGATCATTATAGGGAATTTGAATTATACCGGGAAGGTAGGGTCCAAATTGTTTACGGCAATCGGGATCGGTAGAAGCAGAAATTACTCCAATCGTTCTTCCATGGAAATTATTCTCACAAAAGATGATCTTTGCTTTGTTATCTTGGATACCTTTTTTTACATAACCCCATCTGCGGGAGAGTTTCATTGCGGTTTCCACTCCCTCGACGCCGGTATTCATTGGTAAGATCATTTCAAAACCAAAGTACTCAGTAATGAATTTTTCATATTCACCGAGTCTATTATTGAAGAATGCCCGCGAGGTAAGCGTTAATGTTTGAGCTTGCTCGATAAGGGCATTAATTATTTTTGGATGACAATGCCCCTGGTTCACTGCGGAATAGGCAGAGAGGAAATCATAATATTTATTACCTTCGGGATCCCAAACAAAAGCACCGTCACCTTTTGCTATCACAACTGGTAGGGGATGATAATTATGAGCCCCGTAGTTTTCTTCAAGTTCCATAGCTTTTTCGCTTGAGATGTTGCCAAATTCAAGTTTTTCAGCCATCAATCCTCCACAATATTTTTGTCTTTTTGTGAGGCTGTAATGTGGGATGTCAAGGATAGTGAATACTTCTTACAATCAATAATATTTTACCACGAAATTCACGAAAAAACGAGAGTGTCCATATTTTTGTGTAATCTTAATTTTAGTCAATTTGTTTTATCCTATCTTCAAACAAGATATCAAGTTGGGAATAGATCAATCCCCAGTTTCTAATTTTCATAGTCCACTTTTT
>DRBZ01000089.1 GCA_011043895.1 Candidatus Cloacimonadota bacterium | reverse complement strand
TAGTTTTTCGATCTTGTATATCCAATATTCCCAGTTTATTTTAATTAAGATGAGGTCATTCGGATAATAAATTGTCATATATCATATATGTAGATAAGTTATTAAAAAAGAGACGCACAAAAGCACGTCTCTCTTTGTATGTTAGTGAGGTTTAAGATTATCGCATTAGCACCATTTTTTTTACGATCTCTTTTTTATCAGCAGTGAGTTTGTAGAAATAGATACCTGAGCCGACTTTCCTTCCATAGATATCTAGCCCGTCCCAAGAAATACTTCCGATACCGGACTTATTGTCTATTGCCAATTCTCTTACCAATTGACCTCTAATATTGTATATCTTCAGTTCTGCTTTTTGTGTGGAGAGCGGAAGTGAGAAGGAAATAGTTGTTTTACAATTGAATGGATTTGGATAATTATGCTTAAGCTCAAATGCATATTCTATATTTGGTTCTTCCTGTTCAGTTTCTTTAATATCAAACAGCTCAGATAACAACTTATCTCTCATTATTCGAAATTCCTTTTCAGATTTTGGCTTTAATTCTGCCATCTTTCCAATATATCCGGACTTACCGCCATTTTCCATCAACAAATAAGTATAACCCGCATCGATAACTGCATATACCGAATCTAATTCAGTATCGGGATCAGAAATAATATTTTCAAAAAAGCTGATCGCTTCGGGGTATTGCTCAAGTTTAATAGTGCAGTAATTGGCAAGATATTTACTTAATTTTGTTCTCTCATCATTTATATTACAGTTCGGTTCTGTGAGATAATATACCTTGAGTGAGGAAAAGTCCTGTCCTGATATGGTTTCCATAGGCAGCAGATTCCGCATGCTATATATCGCATAATCCGTTAAGGTATAGAGATCAATAATACTTTGATAGGTTATTTTTACATCTTCGTACTCTTCTTCTTCAATTAAAGAATCAGCTACAGCGTATAGTAATTCTGCTTCCGTCTTTTCATTGTCTCTTGGTGTTCCCGGATCCCACACCGGGATATAGTCAAATGCTGTTCCCGGGTTAAATCTATCATCTCCATCCCATTCTTCCCAATAAATAGAGCTGGTACCCCAATTATTGTTTTCAGCATTAAGAGATCGCTCTTCACCTTCAAAATGTGCACATCGTATTAGATACTGATCCGGTGTCCCGTATTCGTAGTTGTTATCATATATCTTATTGCCATACATTTCCTCAGGATAGCTGCGATGATCGACTACAATCTCTTCGTGGGTATTATCATACACCATTTGAAGCGGATACGTTTCATTTCCGATTATTGAGATTAATGAATAATTCGCTCCAACAATACCATAGGAATTTTCCCTGATCACATTGTTACCTAATATATCTGCATAAGAATGGTACAAATGAATTCCATGACCATTGTGATTTTCTATTACATTGTTAGAAATTATACACATCTTGGGATGACCGCTTTCATAAATATTTAAACCACCATTGCAATTCGAAATCGTGTTACCACTTAAGTCGTATAGATCGTAACCGGAAATATAGATCGGATATCCAATATAATTTGTGAAAGAACAGGTTGATATATTTATCTCAACATCTTCAGGGTCTCCTATCTTTGAACCCGACCCGCTATAACTACAATACACATTGCTCGTGTCAAAATCAGTATAGGAGAGATATAGTTTGTTGCCAGAGTGCTCAATGCCCGAATTATTAAATTCACTGTTTGATATGCTTAAAGAATAAGACTCGTTGGAAATATCCCATTGTTTAAAAGTGAGAGCATTAAGCCCAATTTCATCTTCATAATTTTGAAATCGCAAAGTCCCACTGCAGGTATTATCAAGAGCAGTAAATATTACATCTTCATCCACACTTATATCACCGGAAATTGAGATTTCATTAGAAGTTCCGCAACTATAAATTTTTGCATGTTCCCCAATCTCAATACTCCCACCATTTGCCACGGATATTGAAGTGTTTCCAGTAAGATAAACCCGGCATGAGTTATCTATAACTAAATCAACGCCGCTGGGTACAACGACATCTCCGACCACATAGACATCTTCAATCCAATATTCATCATGAGCCAACGTTCCCGAGAGTGTCATCGAACCATTATATACACCTGTGTTATGAGAATTATTTCTGTAGCTTCCCCATTCGATCTTGCTCGGATCACCTTCTGTCTCCCATACATACACGGTACCGGAATAATTACCTGCAATAAGTTCGCTTTTCCCGTCATTGTCTATGTCAGCAATACAAGGGCTTGCTGCTATTAAATCATCTGTAATGAGGGGCCAACCGGTAACTTTCGTTCCGTAATTATAATATGCATGGATATTATGATCACGTGAAGCCATGATGATTTCAATCTCTTCATCGCCATCGATATCGGCTAATAAGGGGGCGCTAGCCCATACATTCAAACCAGAGATTAAAACTGGGAAATTAGGTAATGAATTACCATTATGGTCCCAAGCATGAAGACGCCCATAACCACCAATGACCACTTCAATATCACCATCATTATCTATATCACCCACAGCAAGTGCAGGAGGTTCCGTCGGGGACCAATGGTGTTCATCAATTTGCAGAGGTATTTCATGGCTTGCATCATTCCAACCGGAAACAAGAGTTCCATCATCGTGAATGGCATAGATATTTCCATAAAAATATTCACCTTGAGTTGCAACAACCATAATCTCATAGTCACCATCATCGTCCAAATCGACAACAACAGGAGGAGCAACAAACCATTTATTTGCAATACTAAAAACAGGATTAGTATTATAGATATAATCGTCACCATCATATTGCCATATAAATAGCCCGTCTTTCGATCCAACGATTATCTCTTTATATCCATCTTCATCAAGATCGGCAACAGCAGGCATACCATATCCCCCATAACCGGTATCTTTGGACCATAACGTATTACCTTGATTATCATATACCTTTAAAGCACCGGATACACCTATTGCGATGATCTCTAATGTTCCATCGTTATTAATATCGGATATGACCGGCCCTCTCCATGCATGTTCTCCTATATCTGATTTCCATAAGAGATCGGGTTCTCCATCCTGGTTCTCATCGAGGGTCTTATATACAAATAACTTTTTTTCATCTGTTCCATCATTGCGAGTGGTTACAACAACGTCAGATAAACCATCATTGTTAATATCTCCCAAGGCGGGAGTACTCCATATCTGTGCATCAAAACTCACGAATCCGCTGATTGTACCTGGATCATTATCCAAATCATACAATTCTTCACCGTTTGTATGAAATCCCAAAAGAAATCCATCTCCCAGTATGGTAGTAAATACTTCATGTTGACCATCACAATCAATATCTGAAACATTAATAGATCCATGAATGTTGCTGCCTACATCTGATGATACAGGCCAATCCGCAAGATACGGCAGTGTTGTCCACGCTTCAAGAGAAGATGTCCGATTACTTTCCATGCCTGACTCCGTTACTGCGGTTATTTTGTAATAATATGTCGTAACAGGGTAAAGGTCGGTATCCTTATAATAGGACGTGCCCTCCACAATAAAGTCATTCAGCTTTTCAAACACTCCCGATCCGTTATCCCGGTAGATGTTGTAACCTCTTATAAAGTATTCATCATCTTCTCCATCAGGAACAGGATCCCACGACAGATCGATCTCATTCAAGTAACCGGTAAAGGCAATCGTTTCATACTCCACGGGATTGGGTTTGTTCAGGTTGAATGCATCGAATTGCCATACTCTTCCATACTCATTGGTAATTTCCAAATTAAATGTCTCACCATCATAATCTTCACTGATAGTAAATACAAACGGATCTATATCTTCACCTGAGGATGTTAATGACGCAATATCACCGTAACTGACCGTATTCTGAATAATAGTAACATTCTGTGCACCTGTTGTTAACTCCGCAGAAATTCCCGTTGCTTCAGCAGATCCTTCATTAAACAACTCTATACTAACTGTTACTGTATCACCCGCTTCTATTATATCATCACCATCACTTGTGGCAATTGAAATTTTTTCCTTATCTAATTTCGGAGAACCAATCTGGAAATAAAACACATCGGTATGTGAAAGAACGCTTCCTTCATAAATGAATAGTGTATCGCACACATATTCTCCATCAGGTGTATCCTTATCGATTTCAAAAACATAGTTTGTTTGGGATACTGAGCTTTGTCCAGCATTTATATTTCCAAAATTAGATTGATTTTGAGTGATGGTAATAAATTCAGGATCACAGATAAGTTCTGCAGAGACACTGTAGGCATCGAAGGTGCCCGAATTAGTAAGTGTTAGGGATAGTTCTATCGTTTCTCCTGCGTCGATCTGTCCGTCTCCATTACCGTAGCTGGAACCTGATTGGTCGTCATCATAGACAGTTTCAGTTATGTAAAGATGTGAATAAGAGGTAAGCGTTACCGGGATCGTGTCTTCGTATGGCAGTAAATTGTGAGCAGTAACAGTAACATCTACTTCTCCCGGAGTGTCAGGGGTGATAGTAAAAACAGCATTAACCGTGCTCCCGGATCCTGTAACAGTCGCGTGAGCATACGCTTCACCTTCTTTCTGAAGGCATACGAGAGCATCGACGCCATCAGGGAGATTAGTGATTGTCACAGTAATGTTATTCTCACCATTAGTAATTGTATCGGGTGTACACTCTACAATTAATTCATATGGAATATCTGTCCACACAGGCATCTCCGGATCTCCGAGAAGATTTAAGCTTTTCCTTTTATCATCTCTACCGGTCATATATTGAAAAGCAATCCCTAAATTATATGCTGTACAAGACCAGTTATTGCTTTGTGTCCCGTATATTTTTTGAAAGAATTTCTTCGTTTGTCCAGAATCACCGAAATGCCCAACAGCAGAATTTCCAATAATCGCAACACCTCCACCATCAGGATTATTCACATAATGTTCACAAATACAGTCAAGACTAAACCTATTGGGTTTACAACCATGGGTAATGATGATTTGATAAGGGGTGTCATTTTCTAAATTATCCATATCTGATCTGTGGATAGACTCCCCTTTCCATTTTACAGAGGTTCCCATTGCATAAAAGCCTGAATGATCACAATGACAAACGATATGAAATTTACCATACGGAAATTCAGAACCGTTATTCAATGCAGCAATAAAGTTATCCCTACTTGTTTCTTCGTCTCCAGGATACAGTGTGTTATAACCTGCTGAACCATCGTGGTCATCAAACATCAGCCAAGTCTTCTGTTTAATACGGTCAGGTAAATTATCATTATAAATAGTAGTATATCCGGAGTGTTCACCACCCACCGGTTCACCATCATCATTTATACCACCAAAAGCCGCCATAAGTAAGACGTTCTTTACATAAGATACATCAATAACACCATCATTCAATTTCTCGTAGGATATGACTTTATCTACAAAAATCTCAGCTTCATATGCATCTTCCACCGGTGCACGACCAACATTTAAATCAAAACCGTATTCCACACCATCATAATCATATTCACCAAAAATATTATCACCATCATTATTCCAGTTATAATCGGGATTATCATTTTTACAAACGTCAGAATAGTATAAATCGGTTGGTATTATATCACCACCAATACAAAGATTATAAGTACTTAATCTGTGTGGTATAATATTTGTATCACCCCCTAAGAGAACAAACAATGCATCACCCCAGTATTGATGTGCATCCTGAAGGTAATGCCTTATTTTCTCTGCAAAATCACAACATCCTGCATAATTGTCATCTATCTCTTGGGTAGTGACGATCAGACTTGGAACACCCTTCTTTGTTTTCCAATCGGCGAGGTCTTCGAAGGTTGACTTGAGTTCATCACTGGTAATGATGACATAATCTGGGATATCACCATTTAGTGAAGGCATGGAACGTAAATCAAGTTCTCTCATCTCTGATTGTTCGGGAATTATCTCCTGGGCACCACCCGTAACAAATTCAAAATCTTCAGGATTTTCAACAGAAGATTTGATAAAGTTTTCTGTTATTTTTTGTCTTCTCGCGCTTTGCCGTAAGGGCAATTGTATAGGATTTGGATTAGCTTCGTATTCGATGGTGAACTCGATATCGGTGTAAAGATTTATTTTTTGATCCGACGGTATATATTCAACAGGGTGAAATCGCAAAGTGACAAGATGATAGCCCATTGAATATTCATCATATAATATTTCAGCTAATTTTCCTGGGAAAGGAGATTTTGAACTATAGATTGTAGAATCTTGATCCACAGGGAGTGTAAAAAATATTGTGTAATCTTCTGAGATAATAAGAAAGTGAAAAAAAATAATCTTGGAGAATACATGCTAATTAATGAAGTACTTGAAAAAATTATTAGGGAAAGAGAAGTCAAATATATGGCGGACGTGAATTCTATAATAAAGGAATTTGCTTCTCAGCTTTTAGAGACAATGCTGGAAGC
>DRBZ01000035.1 GCA_011043895.1 Candidatus Cloacimonadota bacterium | reverse complement strand
TCATAATACTCTTTCTTTTTATTGCATCCATCAGTTTTGCAGATGTGATAACAAAGACCTATTACTTTAATGCTCCTGAAATCGAATTCGATGGAGAATATGCTGTGCTTCAACTGGAAGACAGCTACCATCTTGGAAATCCCGGAGAACCGTCTCTACCCTATATCGGCATCAATCTCCTTCTTCCTCAAATGCAGGCTGTTTCTGATATTACAATTGAATTCTATGAAGAAACTCCTCTTGGAAACTACACGATTTATCCAAAACAACAACCAATGCCCCTCTCATTATTAGACCAGGCTGAATTCACACCTCCAGATCAAGCGATCTATACAAGTGATTCGCCTTTCCCAACCAAGCAGTATAATGATTATTCCACTCATTATCTTGCAGGATATTCTGTCGGTTCTTTTGCAGTTACTCCGATTTCATATGTACCCTCAACCAGGGAGCTCAGCTATTTCAAAAAGGCAGTAGTTACCCTTGAAACTTCTTATGATGCTGCAGCTGATAACGCGCAGAAGTTTTTACATAATAATCCTGAAGTAGAAATCAGACTTGCTGCACTTGTGGATAATATCGATATGCTTGGAACTTATACGATCCCACAAACTAAAGCAGACGGATTTGATTACATCATCATTACAAGCAGCACATTTGAACCATATTATCAAGCTCTTGCAGATTTCCATGCAATGAGGGGATTAAAATCAAAGATCACACTTGTGAGTGATATTATGATAAATTATCCGGGCGTTGATGTTGGAGATCAGGTCCGAAACTATATTATTGCAGAATATACTGACTATCCAGTTCAATATGTTCTTCTGGGTGGAGACACGGATATCATTCCGGACAGAGGTCTCTATGTAGATCCCGGCTATGGCTATGAAGACGATGACATTCCTGCTGATATGTATTATGGCTGTCTTGACCGAACTGCTGCAGCAGGAATTGGTCCGGATTGGAATAATAATAACAACTCCTTGTGGGGTGAAGAAAATGAAGCCGATATGCTTGCCGAAGTCTATATCGGCAGAATCACAGCAAATAATACCACAGAAGTCACAAACCAGATAAATAAGATCCAGCGATACTTAGAATCACCTGTTTTAGGTGAATTGGAAACAACACTTATGGTTGGTGAAAACCTTTGGACAGGAACCTACGGCGGCACGTATATGAATGAACTTCTGATCGGAAGCTCATCAAACGGTTATACTACCGTAGGAATTCCCGGAAGCTGGACAGTCACCACATTGTACCAGATCAACTATAACTGGACTTCAAACGATCTTTATAATGAATTGAATCTTGGCCCAAACTTCCTTAACCACCTCGGGCATGGTTCCACAACTCACTGTTTGAATATCGATAATAATAATCTCACCACATATAATCTGACAAACGACGGTATTACCCACAATTTCTATAACGGATATTCTCAGGCATGTTATTCCGGTTCCATCGATAATAGAAATTCATCCGGTAATTATGGCTCCGATTGTTTTATGGAATTGATAACAAACATGTCCACTGCTGCATCTGCATTTGTCGGAAACAGCAGGTATGGATGGGGACAGCAGGGTGGCACAGATGGTGCCTCACAACACTTCCACAGACAGTATATCGATGTCTATTTCGATACAGGTGTTTATTCTGTCAGTGGGACTAATCAGCTTTCTAAAGAGCAGACTCTTCCCTTTATCAGTACCGACGAACTTATCAGATGGTGCTATTACCAGGTTAATGAATTTGGTGATCCCGCGCTTTCATTATGGACTGCGGAACCTTCTTTCCTTATACCGACCTATCCCCAAACAATAATGGCGGGTGTTCCTCAAATAGATATCGCAGCTCCTGCAGGATCCAGGGTCGTTGTATACGATGATGATACGATTTACGGATTTGCACAAATCAATATCCTCGGAACAGGCACATTATTCTTCGACACTGTTCCAAGCGAGTCCGGCATCCTTCATATTGCCATCGTTGCACACAATTATTTTAAATTTGTTGGTGACATTACAGTAACTGCCAGTGTTGTTACATTAACTCCCGGCACTATCAATGTTAATATCCCGACTCAGATCACAGTCGAAGTAATGGCTCCGGACAGCATTTCTCCCCAGGTTGGAGTAGACGTCTGGGCAGAAGGGCTGGATTACGTCTCTGCAACGGAAGTTACCGATGCTGCAGGAATTGCAGTACTCAATGTGGACTACTGTTACGGTCCCACACTCCAAATATATGGACAGAATCCCGGTGATGAATATTATCTCTTCCATGAAGAGGTGAATGTTACTGCACTCGATCTGACAAATCCAAGTTTGAATGTGACCACAGATTTCGGTCTCGTGGACACATTTGCACTGAACCTTGAAGGTACTATTGAAGCTTCTGCTGATGAAGATAATTATACTCTATGGGTAAATGTGGATGGTGCAGGATTCAGCTCTACTGATGATATAACATATACTGTTACACCCTCCACCTTAACTCCGGTTGATGCGATCATTGCGAAATCTGGATATAATATTTATCAAGAGATTTTCCCTGTGATCGTTGCATACGGAAATGTATCCGGTCTGGTCACAGAAAGTCAGAATGCTTCGCTTGTATCCAACGCGGAAGTATGTTTCTTCGAACATGGAGCCAATCCTAATGAAGATGATCCTGTCTTTATTGCAACAACTGATGCGTCAGGAATATACGCATCATATGAAGAATATCCTGTTGAATATTATGACATATATATTAATAAATGGGGCTATGATCCCTATCAGGAAATTAACTATTTCTTGGGATATGGTTCGAACGCCCATGACATTGTGCTCGATCCGGTTGAAAGTGGATTCATTTCAGGCAATGTCTTTGATGATTTCATAATGATAGACAATGCGACACTTTCTTATTTACGTAGTGATAACGGAGAGGAATATGCTTCTGTGCAGTCCTCAACAGGAAGCTATGAAGTGAGTCTTCCAAACTTTACGTATAATCTCTATGTCACTGCAAACGGTCATGTTCCATATGTTGGCACACTTGTAGTCAGCGGTGATGCTCAATACGATTACCACCTTGGTTTTGCCCAGCTTTTTGATGATGCTGAAGATGGAACCACTCAATGGACTTCTGCTGATTGGGGAACGACCGAAGAAGACTATGTCTCACCAACTCATTCCTTTACAGACAGCCCAGGTGGTAGTTATCCATCCTGGACAACGGCTATTTTACAGCTCACAAATCCAATCAATCTGAGCAGCTTGGTGGGGAGTGCAAACTTGTACTTCAATGTAAAATGGGATATAGAACCCAATTATGACTATGCTCAGGTGCAAGCATCGACAAATGGGACTACATGGACGGCGCTCGAAGGTGAATATACAGAAGCCGGCACTGGAAGTTACCAACCAACCGGAGAACCTCTTTATGACGGAACTCAGGAAGACTGGGTCGCTGAGACGTCAGATCTCTCTGATTTTGCAGGTGAACCACAAGTTTATATCAGATTCTTTATGGATTCCGACGGCTATGTTCAGGAAGATGGTATTCATGTAGATGATATCCTCATTGGTGATCCCACGTCCAGTTATGAAATTCCTACAACCTCGAATGACGATCCATACGTAATCAACCAATTCAAACTCAACCAGAATTTCCCGAATCCTGTGACAAGCTCGACAACGATTTCATTCTCACTTCCTGCAAATGCACAAAAAGCAGAACTGAATATCTATAACATAAAAGGTCAGCTTGTGAAAACATTCATTCCTGAAACAAGTCCGAAAGGCACTGCTATTAATTTTGTGTGGAACGGTAAGGATAATCATGATAAAACCGTTTCCAATGGTGTGTATTTCTATCGGCTTGAAACAAATGAAAAACAAGTTACCAAGAAAATGGTTTTAATGAGATAATCTCCGCATAAAACATATAAACTAACGACGCATATCGGTTTCGATGTGCGTCTTTTTTTAATATAGCTCATTAAATATAAATTACGAATAGCTTGACTTATATATCTTACCTTTCTCTTTAAAAATACACTAAATAAATAGGAGATAAAAATGTTGAATGAAACGAAATCCTGCCTGTCCAGTATTGTCCAGGGAATGCTTTCGGGGAAACAACTAATCTGCTGTACAATTTTAGTTTTATGTTTTAATATTCTTTATGCTCAGCCAGAATTCAGTAATCGAGTTGATCTGGGAGAGATCGAACATCCGGGGATTGTAGAAGCATCCGGTATAGTACAAAGCAGGACAAATGACCATGTTCTCTGGACTCACAATGATACATACTGTTTCAACCGGATTTTCGCTTTTAACGAACAAGGCACTCACTTGGGGATTTTCTGGCTCGATGGCATAGTGAATCGGGACTGGGAAGATATTGCTCTGGGGCCTGGTCCTGATCCAAACGTTGATTATCTCTATGTCGGGGAGATAGGAGATAACAATGCTGTCCATGAATACAAATACATCTATCGTTTTCCGGAACCGGTCGTTCATTTTAATCAAGCTCCTGTTGAGGAGACAATTTACGAATTTGATACAATAA
Source organism: Candidatus Cloacimonadota bacterium (assembly GCA_011043895.1). Taxonomy (GTDB): domain Bacteria; phylum Cloacimonadota; class Cloacimonadia; order JGIOTU-2; family JGIOTU-2; genus Celaenobacter. Next base: position 1,908 of record DRBZ01000035.1, on the reverse strand, counting down.
TCTGTCAATACCCTGATGGTATGCGCGATGCGGAAACACTGCTGCTGGATCCATTAACTAAAGATATTTATATAATTTCCAAAAGGGAGTTCGAAGAACTTCGTGTCTATCGTGCCCCTTACCCGCAACCCGTAAATGAAGTAATCATAATGGAACATGTTAAAACCCTTGATTTATGGGAGATTGTAGGTGGCGACATTTCTGTTTCCGGTCGTGAGATACTTCTAAAAGATTATGAAGAGGTCTATTACTGGGAACGGGATCCTGATGTAAACTTCTGGGAAGCATTCAATAATGATCCTATTGTACTTCCTTATGTTCAAGAAGTTTGTGGTGAAGCTATTTGCTGGGCACCGGACAGCATGGGTTACTATACCCTAAGTGAGGAAGGACCCCAAATACCGGCTCACCTTTTCTATTATCCCCGTCTCGATCCCTCTCCGGTCGTGATCAATGAGATCATGCTGAATCCTTTATCTATAGGAGATGAACTGGGAGAATGGATAGAGATTTACAATAACAGTGATGAGATCATTGATTTGCAGAACTGGTACATTCAGGATGCAGGAACGGATCTGCATATTATCCAGGAATCACTGATCCTATCACCTGAAGAATTTCTGGTATTTGGCATTAATGACGATGAAACCGTAAATGGCGGAGTAATTGTAGATTATCAATACTCTAATTTCTACCTGGATAATTCTGAAGATGAGATCATGATCCTATCCCCTGACGGTGTTCTCATGGACAGTCTTGCATATGCTGATGGTCTTTTCTTCCCCAATCTGGAAGGATCCGCTATGGCACTGCTTGATGCAAACATGGAAAACAGTTGCGGTTTTAGCTGGAGAGAGGCGACTTCTCCCTATGGAAACGGCGATCTTGGCTCACCAGGTCAAGACAATTCGGGAGAAATTCTCGATGTGAAGATCAAAGATATCCAATACACGGAAGATCCATCCGGTCAATCCGACCTTTTAGGTCAGAGAGTTACTGTAAGCGGTACTGTTTCGACCGTACCTTGGGGGTTTTTCGAATGTAATTTTTATATTCAGGATTCCCTGGGTATGTGGTCAGGGATCTATGTCACATACTTCAGCTATTCAGCAGCATATCAGGACAGCGTGCGGCTTACAGGCACAGTTGTTGAGGTTTATGGCAATGTAACAGCAGTGATGTTTGTCGAAAACTTTGAGAACTTTGGCATTGCGAATACAATTATTGATCCCATAGAGGTCACTACAGAAGAGATCAGCAACACCGGTGAAAATGGTGAAGCTTATGAAGGTGTATTGGTAAAGGTATCCGGGATCTGTGATAATGATAGTCTGGGCTGGAGAGAATGGTCCCTTGATGATGGCAGTGGATCAACAATGATCTATCATTATCTGATTGATGATTTTATTCCTATTCAGGGTGAAGAGTACGAAGTTACGGGCATACAGTATTGGGATTGGGGAAATTTTAGAGTATTCCCCAGATTCATTTCCGATATTGTTGGACCATCTGGAATCGACGAAGGAAATATGATCACTCCTGTTGAACTTACTCAAAATTATCCCAATCCTTTCAATCCAACCACAACAATTTCATTCTCAATTCCTAAAGAAAGTCATGCTGAGCTTTCAATTTACAATATCAAGGGACAAAAAGTAAAAACGCTGGTTAATGAATCTGCACTAAGCGGAGAACATACAGTATCCTGGAATGGCAAAGATAAATTTGGAAATTCAGTCAGATCGGGCTTATACTTCTACAATCTGGTTGTGAATGAAAAATCTGTTGCAGTGAAAAAATGTTTGCTAATGAACTAAATTCATACTATACTCTCGTTCCCATGTTCGAACATGGGAACGAGAGTATAGTATGAATTTAGTTCATTAGCAAACATTTTTTCACTGCAAC
>DRBZ01000049.1 GCA_011043895.1 Candidatus Cloacimonadota bacterium | reverse complement strand
TCTTTACTCTAAACAATTTGATAAGATCTATATTGGATATACCAGTAATTTGAATCAGCGACTATATTTTCATAACCAAGGAATCACAGGATGGACTGCAAAATATATTCCTTGGGAGTTGGTTCATAATAAAAGTTTTGATACAAAATTGTTTTGATTGACCCAAAATTAGTTCAATGAACTACATTTGGGTAAAATCAAGTCACAACACAAGATTTAATCGATTATTAAAATTTTATGCACTGTAGGAGAATTTCCAATATCAAATCTCATAAAATACATACCACTGGACAACATCTCGATATTCCAAGCTAAATTATATTCACCAGCACTTTGCTCTCTATTTTGTAATATTTCTATCAACTGCCCTTTAATGTTATATACATCGATTTTTACTTTACTGGGCTTTTCGATACTATAAGAAATTAAACATTCATCTTCTGTTGGTTGTGGGTATATCGATAAAGCAATACTTTCATGAGCTTGTGGATCAACTGCATATATCTCTCCAAAATCCTGCATTGCTTGCTGCATGAGCTCCCGTGCACCAGATTCATTCATATAATACAATGGGAATCCAAGTAAGTATAAATTATAGTCACCACCATATCTGAGGGCACATGGCATACCTTCCCAATCAGGATCGTCCAGGGATGAATTGTATTTATAGATCGATTCTGCTTCATTAATTGGGGTAAGTTTGTAAATATATCCTAAATTATCTTCCCAGGGAGCTAACGGCACTTTATCTTCAACGACATCGAGATCACTTAATCCTGTTTCACCAAAGGTTCCTGCAAAATCAGGCGTTGAATTGTAGATAGGTTCTGCAACATGCAAGTAGGTTTCATAGAGTGGAGAAGGATTTGGCAAATGTTTCCAACCTGAAATGAACATATTCCCACCAGCAAGGAGGTAGCTTTTTAGTGAGTATTCATTAACAGTAAATTGTGTGCTGAAAACTTCGTCAGAATGCCAAACAATGCTTGAGTATTTAGCAAGCTCGGAAAGGGGTGGAAGTCCCGTTTCATCAACATCCCAATCTGTATAATCATAACCATCAAGAAGATAATGATAAAATGAATCAATCTCAGCATTCGAGGGAAACGTTGAACTTCCCTGGGCTGTCTCATCGACAAGCAATATTCCTTGATCTAATGAGAAATCTATTGAGCTGCCTGAAACCTCATTTGAAAATGGGCTGACAAATCCTCGATTATCATTCAGAACTGCTGCTATCTTATAAAAATACTCAGTTCCAGCAACAACATCTTCATCAAAATAGAAGAGTGCATCAATTGGATTATCATTGATTTTCATGTAGGAACCACCTGCTTCTTTTCGATAGATGTTATATCCTTCAATTGCAGGATCAAAAAAATCATTCCAGACAAGAAGAATTGCTCCTCGTGTTGTATTGATCTCTTCCAATTCTGGAATTTTCTCATAATAGCCATCATCCAGAACCCAGTTATCCAAATCAAAAATTAGACTATCCAGAGAACCTGCTAATGGAAGTGGATTGTATGCATAACCGGAATCAGCAAAGATTTGATATTCATTATCGTTTACGATTACTGGGAGCATCATTGCAAAATTAGCTCCATGCGAGCCGATCGATTGTGTTACAATCACCAGGGAATCTTCAAGGTCAGAAGTGTAGGTCGTATAATTATAGTAGGGTCTTCCTTCGTTATAGAACCACTCCTGAAAGAACCAATCCAAATCCATTCCACTCACTTCTTCAGCTTTATCCCGAAACTCAAACGTGTCAAAATTACCGTATCTGAACGCTGGATCAAGGAAGAGCTGACCAATCAGATCAAAATAATTATCTTCGCCAATCACTCCACGCAACATGTGCATCGTCCATGCACCCTTTGAATAGATCACAATATTGAAGATATGCGAGCCTGTGCCATTTGGATCTCGATATAGACAGGGATCCATATCACTACCTGTATCAAGAGCATTCATATAATCATGAAGTCCAGTGCTTCCATACAGATGCTCTGCCCAGAGTGCTTCACTATATCGCGCAAAACCTTCTTTGAGCCATACATGTGCCCAGTTAGTAATGGATAGGCAATCTCCAGCCCATTGATGCGAAAGTTCATGTGCTACGGTTGATTCTGCACCCGGGTCGGCTATATAACCGCTTCGAAAAGACGTACAAGTTTGATGCTCCATCGCCAGCGCAGAAAGCCCTGCACATACTGCATGTCCATACTTTTCATTAAGGAAGGGATATTCTCCATAGATCGATTCAAAGAACTCAATCATGTCAGGAGTTATTGAAAAAAGATTTACACACGCATCATAGAGCTCAGGGAATACATAATGGTCTATGGACATGATCGTGCCATTGGATTCATAGGTTTGAGAATACATATCATAATTCGTGATAGCAAGAGAGGTGAGATAGGTTGCAACTGGATATGACTCATGCCATTTGTCGGTAACTGTCCCATTACCATTATTTATCTGTTCAGCCAGAAGTCCATTTGATGCAGAAACATATTGTTCGGGGTAGGTAATCCAGATATCCAGAGAATCCGGTTTATCTGCTGGAGTATCTTTACAGGGCCACCATTTTCTTGCTCCCATAGGGGAGACCATGGTAAACACGTTCGGTACTCCATTATGTGAATTGAACAACATGCCATCATTAAGTCGGTTCTGCGGATTGCCTTCGTAAGATATAGCAAGCTCAATGCTATCACCAGCGGAATAGCTCCCATCAAGTGTAATCGTTATAATGTCATCAGCATGATTATATAAAAGTGAAACATTATTCTGTATGATTTCTGTGACATCGAGATTATTCGTGAGGTTCATTTCGATCTCTGAGACTGCGTCCTCGACTATTTCAGCTTTAATAGTGATCGATGCATCGATAAATTCGGTGTCAAAGTCGATTGCAATATCTATTTTGTAATAACTAACATCATAATTATCCATATTTTTTGTTGAACGCATGATGTCGATAAGTGTTTCATATTCTGCTGCTTGCTGGCGGAAAGCTTCATTTGTGGATTGGATTATGTACTCAAAATCTGGATACGTTCTTGTTTGCGAAGAGAGTAGTAATGGAATAATGAGGAGGAGAAAAAAAATGATATATATCTTTTTCATAGTGACCTCGATTGGTATTTCTATGCAACAAAATATTAGCTTTGTGTCTGTCAAATTTTTGGAGTGCAAAATCCATGATTTTGCATAAAATATCACGGATATTTTACTCTATACATTCTTAACAGGCATACCAGGCATACCCCCAAAAATTTGGAGGTAATTTCTGTGGATTACTATAGATAAAGGGTTTGCGATATATTTTGGTTGGAAAATTACTTTCCAGTACATCTGAAAATTTAACATAAAATACTTTTGTCACCCTGATCCGCCGGCTGGCGGAGAAGGGTCTCCCATACTTTGTGAATCATTGTTATGCTAGTACTTTGCAACGATATGCACCATCCCTCATCTTTTGTTATTATTAGGTTGTCTTTGTGTAATAATGAAAAAGTGCCATGCTCCTGAAAAAATTTTTGGGGGTATGCATGTTATACATTCTTAATTCTTGACAAAGAAGATTCATACTTCTTGAACTTTTCATAATTATTATGGGTGATCTCGAAAGAGAATTTTGAAAGGAGGAGCCATGATAAAAAGGGTTCTTTTAGTACTTTTTAGTTTACTGCTCATCAGCTGTGTACTATACTCGATGGAGACTTTAGAAAAACTTCGTGTGCTCAAAAAATTTAATACTATCACTTTTTCATCAAAATCTTTAGAAGAGGAACGAGATAGAAAGATTGCTGAAATTTCATCAACCAAAAAAGGTGAATTTGAAATAACTGAGATGTACAATAAACGAATGGCTAATATCAGCAGACAAAAGCAGGATATCAAAGACGAATATGCTCAAAAGATAGATATTGCCCAAAGGAAGTTTAACGAGCGCAAGAAAGAGATTGAACAAGAAATCCAACAATTACTTGATTCCTCACAAGAAATAGTAACAAGTTCAATTTCTGTAGGTAACTATAACGCAGATAAGCAACAGTTCAGCATATACGTCCAAAAAGAAGGTAAAAGTCATACTATCACGGTACCTCTTTCGATTGCACCACAGTTCAAACAGGATGCTCGCAACATTATCGCTAAAGGATTTAGGAAATTGACCGTTGATGAGGATTGGGAATATTACAACTGGAGTATTCAATACAACGGGCAATCCTATGCTTTTGGTACAACATCCTCAGCTACTCTTCCCGTTTATGTACAATCAAAACCAACCCTCCCTCCAGACCTGAAAGTAGTAGCAGTTGATTTCAAAGATAACAACAATGATATATTCCTTGAAGGTGATGAATACGGAACAATAACAATAAAGATAAAGAATTTTGGTAATGGCTCAGCAAGTGGTATAACTGCTACCTTAAAATCATCAGGTAATTATAATTTCCTCGAGCATAGAAACCAGAGATTCCTCTCTGAGATAAAACCAGGAGAAGTTGGTGAGATCGAATTTACGATATATGCTGATAAAAATACGCCATCACAGGACTGTCAGTATTCGATCGTTTTTGATGAAAGCAATGGATTCTTTCCCGATCCCGTAATGTGCAGTTTTCAGACCAAGAAATTTGAACCACCATTTTTCTTTGTGGAAAAAGGAATTGAAGATGCAAATGGCAATTACAGTATCGAACAAAAAGAACTTGTAACTGTAACTATTCGTCTGGCAAACTCAGGTGGAGACGGGAAAGATGTTGCACTCAATGTGCGAAATCCAAGCAGCGATGTTTTCTTTACGAGTAACTCACAGACGAGGTTTACATGGGATACTATAGAAAAAGGCGCATTCAAGGATGTGAGTTTTGAATTTTATACGAATAAAAAAATCAAGGATGACATACCACTTTCAATTGTGGTAACAGCAGAAGATTATTCCCGTGAATTTCCCCTGAATCTTAAAATAAAACAAAAAGAAATATCCCCCAAAGAGTTTATCTTTGCCGGCAAAGAAGGAGCCAATGAAGATATTTCCATACCTGGTCTTGTGATCGATATTGAAGAAAATATTCCACAAACCAACAATATGAACAAAGATGCAGTTGCAGTGGTTATTGGAAACAGGAACTACAATAAAAGCTCAGTGCCAGCTGTCGAGTTTGCCCATAGAGATGCAGCATATATGAAAAAGTACTTGATCAATACGTTGGGCTATAGAGAAGGGAATATCATATATGTGAACGATGCAACCCAGGGAGATTTCCTAAGTATTTTTGGAACCAATACAAATTATAAAGGGAAATTATATAATTACATCAAACCTGGTAGATCTGATGTCTTTATTTACTACAGCGGACACGGCGCACCCGATCCTCAGAGTAAGCATGGCTTTTTTGTACCCGTGGATTGCGATCCCTCGCTCGTTGCATTAAACGGATATTCGCTCGATACATTTTATAAGAACCTTTCGAAAATGGATTTTAGCTCACTTACAGTTGTGATAGATGCCTGTTTCAGTGGTTCCTCTGAGAAGGGGATGCTCATTGAAGACATCTCACCTGTGTTCATAGATGTAAAAAATCCTGTTATTGCAAGCAAGAATACCACAGTATTTACCTCAGCAACTGGCGAGCAGGTTTCTTCCTGGTACAGAGATAAAAAACACTCCTTGTTTTCCTATTATTTTATGAAAGGTTTGCAAGGAAACGCAGATAAGAATAAGGATAATCGATTAACTGTCTCTGAGTTGCAGGTATATATTGATGATAATGTGCCATATTGGGCAAGAAGAGAAAAGAATTTAGAGCAGACTCCGCAAGTGATCGGTGATAAGGATAGGATAATTGTTGAATATTAAATTTTGGAGTGCAATTTGGAGTGCAACAACCGTGTTGTTGCATCCGCCATCTGGCGGTCTTTATGAATTTCATAAAATCATAAAATAAGGAAATACAATGAAAAAATTGTTTATATTACTTATAATACTTTTTGGTTATACTTTTCTCTCTGCACAGCAGATAAGCAATGTTCAGCAAAAGGTAGAGAACGGTAGAATAGTTATTACGTATGATCTCTCTGGTAGTGATGAATATGACTACACTGTTTCATTAAAAGCAAAAGATACATCTAACAATACAATAATTCCTTTTGCGATTGCTGGAGATATTGGCAATGTAATACCCGGAAAAAACAAAACAATCTATTGGGAACCAGTCCTGGAAGGAAGAAGTCTTGAAGGATGGAAAATTGATTTATCATTGAAGTATGAAGAGAAGAAAGTGATCTTTGTCCAAGCCGGCACCTTCCAAATGGGCAGCAATGACGGAGATAGCGATGAGAAACCTGTTCACAAGGTTACGATAAGTGATTTTTATATAGGTAAATATGAAGTGACGCAGAAAGAGTGGGAAGAAGTGATGGGCGGAAATCCCTCTTATTTCAAAGGAGATAATTTACCAGTAGAAAAAGTAAGCTGGTATGATGCAGTAGAGTTTTGTAACAAGAAAAGCAGAAAAGAAGGACTCACGCCATGTTATTCTGGCAGTGGTAAAAATATAACGTGTAATTTTAATGCCAATGG
>DRBZ01000056.1 GCA_011043895.1 Candidatus Cloacimonadota bacterium | reverse complement strand
TGCTTTCCAAACAGAAAGCGTTTCACTGCATGTGTGAGATAGAGGTACTTCCTTGCCCGGGTCATACCTACGTAGAAGAGCCGTTTTTCTTCTTCAGGATCTGATTGTTGTTTCTCAAAAAGAGAATAGGGAATAATTCCATCCTCACATCCGGGAATGAATACACAGTCGAATTCAAGTCCCTTTGCTGCGTGGAGTGTGAGAAGATGGACTCGTTCCAATGTAAAATCATGCGTATCAATACTTGTGCCGAGTGTTACATATTTCATAAATGCTTCAAAGTTAGCTTCGAAAGTTTCTGCGATTTCCAGCAGCTTCTCCTTGTTCTTGTCGAGTGGTGAGAACTTTTTCTGGAAATATTTTTCGATGATCTGTTCGAGTGCTTGCTGCACAGTATTTTCGATCATACATTCCTTGAGACTGTTCAATTGGGGAATGCTGAGAATTTCTCTTTTTAGTAATGAATCCATAAGAAGCATGTTTCTTGGATTCATTGCCAGGTGAAGTACATCCAGAATTGATTTCACAGGTTCTTGAGTAAAAAAGCTGTTCTCGCTGGCTTTCTGATAGGGGATCGAGTGGTCATTCAATGCCTTTTCAAGTACGGGCATCATTGCCTGTATTCGGCAGAGTATCGCGATATCCGATAGACTTCCTATTGTGAATTCCTCACTTCCGTCGGTAATAGCACTATCCATTGAGAAGAACCGAACTCCGCCAATAAGCTGTTCGATAGTTCTTGCAATGAACTCGGCTTCACTTTTATCGGTTGGCTGCTGTGAAATATTGATGCGAAGTCCCTCATCGAGACCGTACAGGACATTTTCAAGTTCCAGAACCTGTTGAGATGCTTTAAGAATTTTATCTGAACATCGATAACTCTGTGTAAGATTGATAATCTCTACATCAGGATAATCATTTTTGAAATAATTTATGAACCCTACATCTGCTCCGCGGAAACCGTAGATCGCCTGGTTTGGATCACCGATGGCAGTTATATTCGCTTGTCTGTCCGGCTTCAATAACTGTATCATCATATATTGTGCAGCATTAATGTCCTGGAACTCATCAATGAGTACGAACTGTAATTTTTCCCTGAATTTTGTTAGAATATCCTGCTCGGTTCTGAAAAGTAACACTGGCTTGTAGATAAGATCATCAAGATCGAAGAGATTGAGTTGCTTAAGTAGGGTTTCGTATTGCTGAAAATATTCGTTTAATTGTTTGTTATCAATTTTTGATGGTAACAATGCCTTTTGCTTTATCTGGATTATGTTTGGCAAAACTTCTTTGAGGTTATCTTTTTCAATATGTAGTTTATTTTTGAAGATCTGCAATTTATCATCTTCATCAATAACCGAAAAGTGGCTATCTCGATGAAAATATGAAGCATATTCTTTAAGAATATTATAACCGAATGCATGAAAGGTTGAGATATTCATCTCTTCCTTAGAGGTTTTACTCAAAATAGTATCCAGTCGTTCTTTCATCTCATCTGCAGCTTTATTCGTGAAAGTGACTGCAAGAATATTGGAAGGTTTAATTCCCCTCTCGTTTATAAGATATGCAATCCTTGCGGTAAGTGTTCTTGTTTTTCCTGTTCCGGGTCCTGCAAGAATGAGTAGTGGTCCGGGGTAGTATGATACTGCTTTTTGTTGTGTTGGATTAAGTTCTGAGAAGTATTCCGAAAGAGTAGCCACTTTCTTTATTTCTTTTTCTTTGACTTCTTCAAAAAGTTCTGGTTCCTGTTCTTTTGTATAAAGTTGTTGGAATGCTGCAATATCAAAATTGATCAATGGTTTTGTCGATGGTTGTTGGACCTCTTTTGTGAGATCGCGGAAAAGTGCTTCCTGATTTCTTAGATCTTTGAGTTCATCATTAGTGAAAACCTTGATAACACCATACTCACCATCATAACCTTCCTGAATGTGTACCTGCCCATTGCGCATTCGGGAGATCGCTTCTGAGAGAATCTCGTTTGAATTCTTTTCGATTTCACTGATTGGTGCATGAAGCAGGATGTCAAATTCAGAATTGAACTTGTTTAGAAGTGATTCATAAGCTTGCTTTACGGTTTTAGTATTCGGACCAACACATAATATTTCCGATAGTAATTCTGGCAGTGTGATAAGTGAATGAAATGGATGACGTTGGACTCGTGCTTCAGGATCAGCTCTGTCAGCAAGCTGTGCGACCCTGTTGAGTACACCAATCGTGACTTTTTTACCACAAACCGTGCAGATTCCTTTCTGCTTTAATGTTTGCAACGGATCCCAGCAAATACCGCATTTTCGATGCCCGTCAAAATGATATTTGCCTTCCTGTGGAAAAAATTCAACTGTTCCAAGAAATGCTTGTTCATCCATGCCCTCCATTGCTTTTCTGATAGAGAAGTAATCAAGTTCCGTATCAAAGAGATTTGCTTCTCTGCCAAGCTTGGATGGTGAGTGTGCATCTGAATTCGAGATGAGTGTATACTTATCCAGAAAGGAACACACCCAGTTCATGGGTGGATCGGAGGATAGTCCTGTTTCTACTGCAAAAATATGATCAGATAGATCACCATAGCATTCTTCGATGGTTTCAAAACCGGATTTCGAACCAAGTGCAGAGAACCATGGCGTCCAGATATGTGCGGGAACAAGAAAAGCATCCTCAGAGACTTCCAGTACTATTTCAAGCAGGTCTCGCGAATCCAGTCCTAATATCGGTCTTCCATCGGAAGTGATATTTCCGATCTGTGAGAGCTTATTCTGGATCTTTTCAACTATTTGGAAATTAGGAGCAAAAAGCACATTGTGGACTTTTCTCACTTTGCCATTTTTCTTGTAGATATTGCTGATTTCGGCAGTTAATATAAATCTTGTTGTATTCTCAGATATATTTTTTTGAAAATCTTTCTTGAGAGTATAAAGCCCTGTTTCCGATGGTTCGAGCTTCTCTTTTAATTCTGTAAGCCATCCAGGATGGGAAAAATCACCAGTTCCTAGGATTTGAATACCCTTTTTTTGAGCCCAGAAATCGAGCTCTTCAGGAATGAGATCTTTGCTGGTTGCAATGGAAAAGTGAGAATGTATATGAAAGTCTGCAATAAATTTCATAGTAAATTTCAAATTTTCATCATGGATTATCCAACTTCTGCAATTCTGATTCTTTGATTATTGTATGTTCATCATTGTTTATTGGATATTGAATCATGTGGTTGTCTTAAGAAGTCCGATCAAGCCAATCGTAGCAAAAATAATGTTTGCAAACCACGCAGCCATTGCTGGTGAGAGCAGTTCGTTATATCCAAGACTTTGTCCGAATCTTACCATAGAGATATAAAAAAAACTTATTGCAATTGCCACAACAAAGCTTATCCCTCTTGATTTGCCACGTTTCGAGAGTGTTGAAAGTGGAATGCAAAAGAGGATCATAATGATATTCACAAAGGGGTAGGCGATTTTCAGGTTGATTTCGACCAGTTCTTTCTGATGTTTTTCTCCAATCCGTTTAAGTCGTTGAATATAATCCTGAAGCTCGAAAAAGCTCATTTCTTCTGGCTTTTTTGTGCTTTTTACGAGATCTGTGGGTTGGATATCAATATAATCGAAGGAATAAGTGTCAAACTCCTGAAAATCCACAAGCTGATTATCATTAAACTCTCTGATATATCCCTTATAAAATATCAATTTCATTTCCTCAGGATTTCCTTCGGTTTGTTCTTTCCAAACTGCCTGCTCCGAATGTATCTTCTTCACGATTTGATTTTCTCCATTGAAGATCGTGATATCAATATTCTTTATCTTGTTTTTATATCCATCAAGAAAACCGATATAATACAACCGATTGTCATCATCTTTATATTGAATATTTGAACGAACTCGTATGTCTGAATGGGGACGATTTTTTATCTTTACATTTTCAATATACACGCGGTTATCCTCAGACCAGGGAAGAACAGTATCTCCAAAAATAAACATAAGGATAGTCACAAGAAGACCAAAAAGGAACAATGGAACAGACATTCTTTTCACGCTTATTCCCGCGCTCCTCATTGCCACAGTCTCATTATGCTTACTCATATACTGCATAAGGAAAAGTCCCGCTAGCAAGATAGCAACCGGGGAAGAGAGGACTGCAATATAGGGAATTCTTAGCAGGAAATAAAAAACTACATCCCAGAAAGCTGGATTTTCACTGATGAACCTGCTCCACTTCTCAAAGAACTCGATCACAAGAAAGATCGCCGCAAAGGAGCCCAGTATAATGATGTATAGGCGTGCAAAGCTTTTGAAGAGGTATTTATCAATTATTTTCATGAGATTATTGTGATTTATTTCTTCGTTTGAACATATCTTTCAGGCGTTCGATATGAATGATTTTTCTCTCTCTCATTGAATAGACCACAAGATAGATGCCCACAATAGTAAATAGAATATTGGAAATCCACATCCCCAAGAAGGGCGAGATGATCATTTTATCAGCAAGCTCTTCACCGGCAAAAAGGGAGACATAATAGACAACGAATACGAGAGAACTGACAATAAAACTCATCCCGACTGAATTCGTACGTGTCATCATACCGACCGGTGCTCCGATGAGTATGAATACAAGGCACGCAAAGGCGATCGAGTATTTTTTGTCGATCTCAACCTGGTATTTACTTATCTCCCTGCTCAGACTGTATACACGCTGTTTGTTTACTTCAATCAGATGTTTGAGTTTATTTCTTTCTTTGTCATCTTCTGATTTTGGATCCTCATTTAAAGCATCCAATTCTGCAGTATATTTTTTGAGTTCAGCAAGCTTCTGCTGTCGTTTCACATCGATCTCATCGATATGTTTTTTCATGTCAGCAGAACTCATCTCACGGTCTCCACGCTGTGCCAGATGGGCTTCACTTACTCCGATTCCAAGGTCAGGAATTTTTATTCGATATTCCTTGAACACAATGGTCGTATAATCCTCTGGATCATCATTAGATATCTCATGAATAAGACCATTGTAGAGCGTTGCGTTCAGGGAATTCCCGCCATTATACAGGTCGATTTTACCGTAATCTGCCGAGATTGTTCTTGGAAAATTTCCATTACTTTTGTCGTAGATCACGATATCATTATATTGCTCTCCATCTTCGGATTTATCGTGATAGTAGAAGTTATAGTCCTTCAGTTCTGTGAACAAACCTGGTTTGAGTTCGGACGTCGGTCGTCGTGCACTGATCTTGATGAGGAGATTTTTAAGCGCAAAGTTACTTTCTGGTAATATATGGTCATTGAAATAGATCATGAAAAGAGAGATAAGGATTGCACAGATAACTACTGGCTTCATCATGCTATAGATATTAATACCGCTTGCCTTGAATGCAGTTATCTCATTGTCCGAAGACAGGCGCCCAAATGCCATAATCGTTGCAACCAGTACTGCCATGGGAATTGCCAGTGCAAGCATAAAAGGAAGACTGAGCACAAATACCCTGGTTGTTGTCCACAAATCGAGATGCTTTGTAATAATAAGATTAAGAAGGTCAAGCACCCTGTCCAGCAGCATTATAAAGGTGATTACGATCACTGCAAGCGTGAAAGGACCTGCGTGCTCTTTGAGAATGTACTTTGATAAAATTTTCATTGAACTACCTTAGCTATGCAGTTTTGTTAATTGACGATAATTGTCAATTTTTGGGGAAAAATATCGGAGTCAGAAACCACGAAAAGACACGAAAAAATACAAACAATTAAAACCACCCCATTTCATCCCGATGTCATCGTGATTAAGCTGTGGCAGCTGAAAACGCACGAAATAAAGAATTTTATGCAAAGGTCGCAAAGAAAAGAATACACAGAGGAAGCGGAGTTTGAACAATAAAATGAAATACGAAAAATTGTATTGAAAATAATTCTCTTGTCTATAACTTCCTAGAGTAAATTCAATATTATTTTTATAATCAGCGTTTATCAACACGATCAGCGTGAACCTGTCCGCCCATTGGCGGATCTGTGTGCTATTACTATTTCAGCAAGTTGTGTAAATTTGTCTTGACAGGTTTCTGTATGGATATTCCATTCATCACGAAGTTAAAACTTTAGCTTCGTTAAGAGAGGAAAAATGAAAAAAAAAGTATTTTTGCTGGTTTTTTCTTTGTTCTGTGCGGGAATAGTCAACGCTGCCATCCTTAACGTACCATCTGAATATCCTTCTATCCAAACAGGTATCGATTCTGCGTCGGTCGGAGACACCGTCTTAGTCCAGCCGGGAACCTATATAGAAAATATTAACTACAACGGAAAGAATATTACGGTAGCATCGTTATTTTTGACAACCCAGGACACGTCGTATATTTCACAAACGCTGATCGATGGGGATAGTCTTGGTGCTGTAGTAACATTTGTAAATGGGGAGAATTCTACCGCTGTGCTGAAAGGATTCTCAATCACTCGAGGACTTGATTACACTGGTGGAGGAGTAAATTGTCTCAATTCGTCACCCTCTCTTAGTCACTTGAAAATCTTTAATAATATGGCAAAAAATGGAGCTGGGGTGAGTGCTGTATTCTCGGATCCTACATTCCAAGAAATAAAAGTATATGATAATACTGCCTTAGAATACGGTGGTGGTATATATTTAGCATTCTCGGAGTCTCATATAGAGCATGCT
>DRBZ01000115.1 GCA_011043895.1 Candidatus Cloacimonadota bacterium | reverse complement strand
GATAAAAGAAGAATGAATTTTATTTTCACTACAGCGCATACTAGCAAAGATTCCCGCTTTTGCAGAAATAATGGGGTGTTTTATTTTCAGTGTAAATCTCCCAAATCAGCGTTCTATAATTTTTTTGATTTGAGGGTATTCTCATTCATTTATACTACAATTATTGACAGAATATTTTTCATAATGGAAGTCATTTCAAAGATTGAGGGGTACTCATGAAATCTAAATTTTTATATGGTATTCTGATTGTATCAATAATCATATTTGCTTCATGTGAAAAGAAGCAAGAGGAAAAAACCTATACAATCGAGCAGGCACATCAGATATTTGCGGTTGACTTTTTCAATAAAACATGGGATTTCATTGAAAAAGAAGACCGAACTCCAGAAGAGGATGAGACCATGCTGAACCTTGCGCATGCATCGCTTATGCACTGGGCAATGGTGGGACAACCCATCAATGTACAGCGAGGTGAATGGATGGTTGCAAATGTCTATACGATATTAGGACGACCTGTTGCAGCACTTCATCATGCCCAGAATTGTTTGGATCTGACCAATAAATTTGATTTTAAGGATTTTGATCTGGCATTTGCGTATGAGATCTATGCAAGAGCCCTTGCGATGCAAGGAGATAAACGCTGGAAAGAATATTACCAAAAAGCAAAAGATGCTGCAGCACAGATCGAGAAGAAGGAAGACAGGGAATACTTTTTGCAGGTGCTTGAAAGCGAACCATGGTTTGGAGTAAAGTAGAGAGGTTATGTTTTTCAATGATTAGTTCTGGTTAAGAGTTCTGATTCTTTGTAGAAGGCTGATATTTGCCCCAAAACTTGACAATCAATCCAACCACTTTGCTTTTCACTTACTTTGCGTACAGTATGTATATTACGCAGGTTTAATATGTTAATAAGCCACCATAGCTCAGTCGGTAGAGCAACTGATTCGTAATCAGTAGGTCGTGGGTTCAAATCCCGCTGGTGGCTCCAGATAAATAAATGAATGATTCAATATAAAAAAATTCTCAAATCCTTTCGCAGCAAGGTGTTGTTAGGAAAGTTAACAGCACATATTCTATACACCTTCTCTATTCTTATTCTACTTTTTATCGTATTCTCATTCATCGTCTATCCACTTACAAATTCTTATTCTCACTATCAAACACTTCTCATTCTTTCACTTATAGAAAATGTCCTGGCAGCTGGAATTCTTATCTACTTTACTATAAGCTTTTTCATCAAGCTTCCGTCCCTTGAACATGTTGCAGAAAGGATTGCAAAACATGATCCAGAAAATTCAGAGATTATTCTTTCCGCTTACGAGCTGGAAAGACAGGTGCTGCGCGATGAATATTCTGATGAGATCATATGCAAGACAATAGATGATGCAGATAGGCAAGCTGAGAAATTACAATATTCTGAGATTTTTCCAGCAAACTCTCTTATAAAAGCACTAAGAATTTTTATATTCAGTGTGGTTACACTTAGCATAGTTTTTCTGATAAACTCTTCGATTGTTATTACAGGATTCAAGGTACTTGATAAGCCAGAATCCTTTGCACCTCATTATGAAAAAAATATACAGGTTCAACCTGGTAATGTAACTTTACTCAAGGGAAGTAATCTCACTATTTCAATAAAACCCTTCTATCCAGAATTATTGACTCAAATCCACATAGAGCAGCAGAGACGATGGAAAACTGCAAATTTGACTCAGGATACCTATACAATCTATTCTATAACGGACAGTCTTCACTACGCGATCTCAAATGAATATGGAAACTCGGACACATTTTCGGTAAAGGTATTGGAAAAACCGATCATAAAAGACCTCGTTTTGCACTATGACTATCCTGACTATACAAAACTCCAGGATCGTACTCAGCAAGATGTATCAGGGAAAATCATTGCGATAAAAGGAACTGCTATACGCGAAGAGATAACCGTCAATAATGAACTCACTGAATTTCGAATCGTATTCTCCGACGGATCATCAAAGGAGCTGAAAAAAACCGGATTATATACCTATGAAACCTCATTTATTGTCGAACAAAGCGGTACCTATCATTTCTACCTCAAAGACGTGCTCAGAAATACTAATAACATCATAGATCGTACTATTTTCGCAGAAGAGGATTTCCCGCCAAAAATTGAGATCATTCTTCCTGGAAAAGATAAGATACTTGCGCAAAATATGCAGGAGTTGATCGATTTTACTGCATCTGATGATTTCGGTGTGCAAAAAGTAGAGATACTTTACAAGAAGAATGATGGAGAGTATCTTAAAAAAACAATTCTGGATACCACAGAACTCACGACCCTCTCTGGACAATGGACTTTTGATGTTTCAGATCATGAACTCCTGCCTGGTGATGTGATATTTTATTATTTACAGGTTCATGATAACTGCACTTTTCCGGAATCTCAATCAGCAAAAACGAAGATCTATTTACTGAAATTTCCGTCTATCGAAGAACTGTATGAAGAAATACAACGCGAACAACAGGGCAATATGGATGAGATGTCTCAGTCATTGGAGGAGTCAAAAGAGAATAAAGAAAAATTTGATGAATTGCGCAGGAAATTTCTGAAAAATGAAGAATTGGACTGGCAGGAAAAAGAAGGCCTGAAACAAATCATTGAAAAGCAAAAAGAGCTGGCACAAAAAGCAGAAGAGACTGCAGAAGAATACCGTGAATTCATTGATCAGATAGAAAAAAACAAAGCAGTTGCTGAGGAGACTCTCGAAAAATTGAAACAGATTCAGGAGCTCATGCAGGAAATTGCTACTCCCGAGCTTGAAGAGGCAATGAAAAAGCTGCAGGAAGCAATGCAGAATTTATCACCAGAGCAGATGAAAAGGGCATTGGATCAATTTAAATTCTCACAGGAAGAATTCAATAAGAAGCTCGAGCAAACCCTTAAAATGCTCAAGAGCATTCAACTTGAACAAGAATTGCAAAAGGCACTACAACAAGCAGAAGAACTGGAAAAACTTCAGAATGGTCTTAATGAACAGACAAAACAAAGGATTGATAAGCAAAAAGAATTGAGCGACCTCTCGGAATCACAGAAGGAAATAGGTGAGAAATATGATAAATTTAGTAAAGATTTGGCCGAACTCGCAAAAAAGTTAGCTGACAATGATGAGAAAAATGCTGCAAATGAGCTTGAAAAGGGAATGCAGCAAGCAAAAATGAGTAAACTGAGTAAGCAGCTACAACAAGCAACACAGCAATTGGAAAATAATAACCAAAATGCCCAGAATTCCCAGCAAAATATTTCTCTGAGTTTTTCAGATCTGAAAAATTCAATAAAGATGTGTCAATCTATGATGCAGTCATCTCTCCAGTCCGAATATCAGAAACTGGTGAAAAAAACATTAAATGCTCTACTATATTTTTCAGAGAAACAGGAAAAATTTCTTGATGAAACATATTCTGCCTATGATATACTCGATCGGGAGATAGTAATATATGAGGGAATAAAGAATGCTGTGAACACTTTCTTCTCCGAACCTCTGATATTACTGATGATAGATCCTCGTTTCCCACATCATGCTGCAATGACGATGAATCGATTTGAACAGATGTTCGATAATCTGTCACAGAACAGGAATCATAATATTCATCGAGATAAAATGGAAATCTACAACGCAATGAATTTGATGATCATTGATCTTTTGCTCAGTGCAAACAGGCAACCACAAAGTTCCGGAGGCAGTATGCAGCAACTCCTTCAGCAACTGCAGCAGATGTCGCAGGGGCAACAAACCTTGAATATGCTTACTCAAGCACTTCTGGAACAAATGTTAGGTCAGCAGCAGGGAAGATTGACAGCTGAACAGCGTCAAATGCTTGATAGAATTGCAGGTAATCAGCAGCAAATAAAGGAAAATTTCGAACGTATGCTTAGAGATTTTCCCGAAGCTGAGAAATTAATGGGCAATCTTGAAGGATTAAGACAGGAACTTAAGGAAGTTCTCGAGCGTATGAATAAGGGCATCATAGATGAAAAGCTGATAAAACAGCAGCATAATATTCTCTCACGTCTGCTTGATGCACAGCGGTCTATACATGAACGTGATTTTAGTAAACAAAGAAAATCCGAAATCCCTGAGATGGAAAATTGGGAGCTACCTGATTCACTCAAATTAGATAGTAACTCAACAAAAGTTCGAGACATTCTTAAATATATAAATGAGCATTATCCTCAGGAATATCATCGCCTTATAAAAGAATATCTTGAAAGTATTCAAAATGAAGATCAATAAATTATTGTTTATTATACTCGGCTTTTTCGTCCTTGTTACAGGATTAATCCATGCTAATGAAGATGAAAAAATACTTCAGGTTAAACTTCGCCAGGGATTTCAGTTCGAACAACAGGGACAGATCTCGCAAGCAGAAATATTATATAAACAATTACTTGAGAATTTTCCCCATAACTCGCAAATTGTGGGCAGATTAGTTAATCTATATCTGAGGTTTAATCAATTTGAAAAATTAGATGATATTCTTGATTCAGAAAAAGATTTTCTACCACCTTATATCTATCAACTGACCAGAATCGAGATGCTGCTAAAGGAAAATAAACTCTCACAGGCAGATGCTGTTACTGAACAGTTGCTCGCTTCTGCTCAAAATAATTTTTCGATACATAAACGAGTTGCTGCTATTTATCAAAAATACCATCTTTACGATCAGGCAATAGACATATATATTTCTGCGAGAGAATTAGCTAATAATCCAACTATGTATGCTCATGAGTTAGCATATATTTATCAGTTACAGCAACGATTTCAGGATGCTCTGGATGAATATTTGAGAATTTTGAGTAAAAGTACTTTCAAATTCGTTCGTTATAGGTTAGAGAGACTTGATCTTCCATATAGCGAGATCATCACCATGCTGGAGCAAAAACAAGCAGTGGATACAACTGCAGTGTTAAAAGAGATGATAGGTGAGATAGCAGTGCTTGCAAAGAAATATGAGAAGGCACTTTCTGTGTATTCTGAACTTGGCAACGATGCCCTTATACGTCTTTCCGAACTCTGTGAGAAGGAGGGCGCATATGATATTAGTATTAGATGTCTAAAAAAAATATTGTCCACAGTTAATGAAGATGATTTTCAGACGATTTGCTATCTCGAACAGAAGATAGGGGATCTTTACTACAAAGCTCATGAGCATGAACAAGCGTATGATCATTATACAAAAGTAATGGATTTATATGATAAAAAAGATGTACACATTCCAAGGGATCAGAGCAAAAATGCGTATAAAAACATGGCATATATTGAGCTATATGAACGAAAGAATCCTGTTAGGGCACGTGAGTTAATTGTAAGAGTTCATGAATTAAGCAGAACCAGCGGGGAAAAAGCAGAAATTTCTATTATGCTTGCAGAAAGTTACTTACGAGAGGAAAATTTTATAGAGGTTGAGAATATTTTACAAGACATTTTATATAGTGGTATGTATAATCAAGAGTTACGATCGCTGGCAGAGCTAAAATTGCTGGAAGCCACAGTTTTACAGGGAAATTTTACACGTGCCGATACCCTTTCCAAAGATTTTATCGCGCTTAATTACGAATCACCTTATGTGAATGATGTTGCTTCACTCTACAGAATTTTCAATAATGAATTGCAACTTAAATTTGCTCCGCTATCAATTCAGGGTGCTGCAAAAGATCTCATCGCTGGATTTTTCTTTCAGGATAATGAAATGATCAATACTGCTGTTGACAGTCTTGAAATTGCAGTACAGGATTCTTTAAAAACGGAATTCATTCTTGTCCAGGTTGCTGATTATGAATACGATAGAAGAAATTATAGAGATGCAGCAGATCTTTACAATAAAATTGTAAAAAGCTTCGCGGATGGAAATTATGGCGATTATGCTTTATTCAGGTTGGGATCTGCGTATGAACAGATGAATATAACCGATCAGGCAAAATTTTACTATGAAAAATATCTTTTGACTCACCCTCAGGGTGCTTTTGCTCCTGAGATACGATTGACTTTGAAAAATTTTCAGAAATAAACTTGCATAAATATTTGAACAAACATACAAATGTACCATGTTTTAAACCAATAATGGAATCAGGAGTTTTTCATGAAAGACAAAAAATCAAAAAAGGGTAGTTTCCTGAAAAGTGTATCATTTCTGATCCTTTTCTACTTCATCAGTCAGTTAGTAATAAAATTATTTAAGAAAATTGTGATTAAGTTCAATGCTCAGGAAACTGAAAAAGGGATTGAAACTGAAGTGGAAATACAGGATGAGGAAGTTGTAGAGGATAAAGAATAAATCACTTGTGGGAGATTCTAGACTTATCTCTTCATGCTCCAAACGCTTAGGCAGAGCTTCAGTACGTGGCTCTGGTGATGCCGTTGGTGGGCTTATTGGATCTGCAGATGATCTGTGCTCCCATTGTTCTCACACAACCGAATCAGACTTCGACAATCTATTGGAATGGCAGAGACAGTAATGAAAATGAGCAGAAATAGATGTGTGATTCGTAGACATAGGTTCAATTTTATTTATTTAGTCAGCCCTGAAAAACTTTATTTTGAGCATTAGATTATTATCATTTTATTAGATTTAAGCGTAAGGATTATTACAAGGAACAAGATATTGTTTAAATTGCAGGTTTTTCACATAATTTTCTAAGAAAAAGAGCAATTTTT
>DRBZ01000077.1 GCA_011043895.1 Candidatus Cloacimonadota bacterium | reverse complement strand
CATGACACTCTTAATGGGTGGAAGGTTATAAGGATGATTTTGCAACTTGAAAAATAAATCCCGAAATAGAATAAGTCCACTAAATTTATATGCGAGCATAAAAATAGTGGGATTAAAATGCTGAAAAATCGAAAATTTTTATATTTTAAATTTCGATAGGAGAAAAAATGTTAATAGATATCAAAGGTAAAGATGTTATCTGTACCCAGGAACTTACATTGCCGCAGATCGAAGCGCTTCTTAAACTCGCAAAAGAGATGAAGGCAGACCGTTTTGGAGAAAAATATATTGAATTATTAAAGGACAGGACATTTCTGATGTTTTTCTTTAATCCTTCACTGCGAACCAGAATTTCTTTTGAAGCTGCTGCGACGGAACTTGGTGGTCATGCCCAATTCCTTGAACCCAAAACAATGCGTCTCAGAAAGACCAGCCACGGAGTCGAGGTGCAAGCTGGAGAAACTATCGAAGACGCAGCACAAGTCCTGGATAGATATGCATGTGGAATGGGTATCAGAATACTTGAAACCTCAGTTGAAAATTACGGTGACGG
Source organism: Candidatus Cloacimonadota bacterium (assembly GCA_011043895.1). GTDB lineage: Bacteria > Cloacimonadota > Cloacimonadia > JGIOTU-2 > JGIOTU-2 > Celaenobacter. The sequence goes on along the minus strand of DRBZ01000077.1, from coordinate 6,377 downwards.
CGATACGCTTCTGCGTGAATATGCCAGATGGATGAAAGCGCCGATCATAAATATGGCTGATGATAAATATCATCCGTGCCAAGGTCTTTCAGACGTGATGGGAATGCAGGAGCACAGGGGTGATCTGGCAGGAAAAACAGTGCTCATGACCTGGGCACATGGTGCGCTTTCCCGTTCCTATTGTTCTGTTCATGAAAATCTTTTGATAACCTCCCGCATGGGAATGAATGTGCGTCTTGCATATCCCCAAGGGTATGATCTGCCGAAAGAAGAGATTGAAAAAGTAAAAGCAAACTGTGAAAAGAATGGGAGAAAATTTGAGATCTGCCACGATCCGGACGAAGCATACACCCACGATGTGGAATTCGTATATTCCAGGAATTGGTTTGGACCGGATTTTTATGAAATTGGTAAAGAGGCCGAGATCGAAAGGGCAAGCAAACTCACGAACTGGATCTGCACTGAAGAACGAATGAAGCGTACAAATAATGGGCTGTTTGTTCATCCGATGCCTGTTGACAGGGGTAAAGAAGTTACAGACGAAGTCGCCAGCGGACCTCGTTCAATAATTGTAGATATTGCCGAGAACCGGCTTCACACCCAAAAAGCGATCATGGCAATGACGATCGCAGGAATGAAAGTAGAGGTTTGAAATTTGAAATTTGAAATTAGAAATTAACAAATATGTAATAAAAAGGATTATATATGAAACAAGTTTATGAACTCGATGTTTATCGTTTAGCAGAAGATTTATCAGATATGATCTGGTATGAATTCGATGAATGGAGCACTAAAGCAAAAAACACGATCGGCTATCAGATCATAAGATCGAGTGATAGTATAGCAGCTAATATCGCTGAGGGATTTGGCAGATATAGCACCGCTGATAGAAAGAACTTTTATTATTATGCAAGAGGTTCTTTCGAAGAAACTAAAGCATGGTTGCGTAAAGCAGTCAGGCGAGGTTTAGTTACTGATCTGAAATTAGAAAAATACAAATTAATAATTGATGAATTAGGTCCTAAACTAAACGCTTTCATAGCAAAAACCAAAACCTATAAAAGTAAATTACAGAAATAAAACTAAGAAATCGAATTTCAAATTTCGAGTTTCGATTTTCTTATATGGAGATTTTGATGAAAAATGATACACGAAAACTTGTTGTCATCGCACTTGGTGGCAATGCCATAAAACAAGCCCATGAGAAGGGCACTGCTGAAGAGCAGTTTAAGAACGTTGCAACCACGTGTGATCAGCTCGTGAAGATGAATGCATTGGGCTATAAGTTGATAATTACTCACGGAAATGGACCGCAAGCGGGTAACCTGCTTATTCAACAGGAGGAAGCGAAAAACCTTGTCCCCCCTCAACCCCTCGATGTTGTCGGAGCTATGGCGCAGGGGCAGATAGGATATATGTTCCAGAATATTTTGAGGGATTATTTCCTCAGGAAAGGGAAGGATATTCCCATTACAACAGTTGTGACACAGGTGCTTGTAGATGAGAACGATCCTGATTTTGATGATCCTTCAAAGCCGGTTGGACCCTTTTATACAGAACAAGTTGCTCAAGAATTGCATGATACAAAGGGATATGTCGTCAAACAGGTTAAACCACAAGGCGAGAAAACCTGGCGCCGTGTGGTGCCCTCACCTGAACCACACACCATTATCGAGGCAGATTGTATACGAGCACTTGTTGCAGCGCGAGCGATCATTATTGCTTCTGGTGGTGGGGGAGTACCCGTTAAAAAGAATCCTGATGGTACTTTCAGCGGTCTCGAAGCAGTAATCGATAAAGATAAAGCGGGCAATGTACTTGCACAAGCTGTGGATGCAGATATATTCCTGATTTTAACGGATGTACAAAATGCCTGTATTAATTATGGTAAACCTGACGAAAAAGCTCTGGGAGAAATCACTGTCGAAGAAGCTGAGAAGTATCTTGATGAAGGGCACTTCCTTGCGGGCAGTATGGGACCCAAAATGCAGGCAGCAATAAGATTCGTGAAAGCAGGTGGAGATAAATCGATCATTACTTCACTCGACCATGCTGTGGATGCGCTTGAAGGGAAAACGGGGACGATAATTGTAAAATAGAATCATTGATTTGATAAACAAAAGCCCGAGAATAAATTTCTCGGGCTGTAGGATCATTATAGGAGTAACAAGATCCATTATTTATCTGATAACTATCACCTTGTGAATATTTTCAACCCCATCTGTTATGATTCTTGTGAAATATATACCTGATGGGACTTCATTATAAGAATTATCTGTACCATTCCATGTTACATTATGGATACCTGTTAACATTTGTTCATTAGTAAGGTTTTTCACTAACTGACCTTTTAGATTATAGATATCAATGGTAACACGTGAAGAGTTTTTTAATGAGAAGTTAAAAATTGTAGAATGAGAAAATGGATTAGGAGAATTACTAATAGAAATAGATGAACTTGGTGGATCTTCTGTAGAGTAATTTCCAATCAACCAATTAATCATATCACCCAAAAGATTGATTGCGATTGTAGAATTATCAATTGCAGCCCATGCAAGGGTTGTGAAAATAGATTTATATGTACCTGTATCCTTTTGAGATGCACACATCCCAACTGGGGAAGGAGAGGTAACCTCAAATAGGCCTTGTGCATTAGCAGTGAAACCCGAAATTTCATCTATGTAAAGACCTTCTCGGGTTGAGGTAAATATGTCTGAAGCTGTAAAATTATAACCCTCTGCGCAAGAACCTGTTACGCCATCAACAGAGATAATATCAGGATCTTCTATATACCACATATCTTGGCTAACTGAAGCAAGACCCAGATAATCATACGGGAATTGACCTGGATTCAGTGTACCTGCGGATGAATATGATGCCCATAAATAATCCTGTGCCGAGAAGAATAATGAACCTCCATTATTGAGGTAGTTTGCAACTTTTGATTCCGACTCGGGTGTCATACAGTCATCACCATAATAACCCCAGCATTCTCCACTGAACCAAATAATACAATCATACATCTGCATAGTTGCGAGATCTGGAGTAACTAAATCAGTTTCTACTTGATAGTAGGTATAATCAAAACCATTAGCAATGAGAGCTGTTTCATAGTATGGCCAGCAATTGGTATAATTTCCGTTTAAACTGAGATCGTGGTCAACAACCAGAATCTTATAATCACCACTTATTGTCATTGTAACCGGAACATCTATTGGATCATTGACTTGTGGTGATTCGACAATAATATCACAGGTATGAGAAGTACCAATAGGATCATCACCTGCATCGAAATTTACGGTAATGTTTTGAGTGCCACCGTTAGGAGCGATTGTACCGGATGTAGGCTCGATAGTGATCCATGGTGTTGTGACATCACCCGGGAATGAGAATGCTACAATTTCCTTGTAGTACACACCACCGAGTAATGCAGTATTTCCTGTTGTAAGGTCAACAGTTCTCAGTTCATAATAATAGTTGGAATTATTGAAAGCAGAAAGGTATACGATATCTGTTAACGGATCCCAACCCATACTTTGCGCATAGTTTGCATCAAAACCCGTAGAACCAACAGATGTTCCAGCGCCAGTTGTTTTATCAATAGACCAAATTTCATCAAGACCAAGATCATGACCCCACATGTTGCCATTACCGTCTACAGCAATTGCAATCATAAGTCCATCAGTATTACCAATCGCTCCAACTAATGTACAAGCACCTGTGCTAAGATTAACCGTATAGATGGAGTTGTCGTATAAAGCATACATTGTTCCAGTTGTTCTATCACAAGCCATGTCATTCATGAAATCGGGTAAACCTGTAGGACCAATAGTTGTCGGGGAACCTGTAGCCATATCTACATAGATTAGATTCAGCGAATTGTTATCACAGAAATACATATGTGTATCATTATCCGGACCAAATTCACCTGCGTAAGTGGCGAAAGATGGTGTAAACACATTGTTAAGAACACTAGGCGCGTCGGTATTAATCCAGCATCCTGATCCATCAACTGCTTCAATACCCCAACCAATTGATCCTTTTGGAAGAGTTAAGTTCGGCCGATTTACTCCGTAAGCTGGTTGTAAATTTTGCGGAACACCTTCTTCTGAAACAGGATTTGGACCAACGGGATAATTATTTGGGGCAGTACCAATGAGTGTTGTTGGCATTAAGTGATTTTGAGGTGATTCATTTCTCATGAACGTTTGATTTAAAATATAAGCGCTCCAATCTAATGATGCTGTTCCGTTATTGGTAATAGTTATAGTGCGTGTCGTTAAACCACCAGCTGGAACTGTTACGTTGATTGATGTAGGATCAACTGTCATTTGAACATCTGTTCCATTTCCACTGAGTGAAGCAGAGACGTCGTTGGTTCCACCTGTTCCATCTACAAAAAGTGTTGCATTCTTTATTCCGATAGAAGTTGGACTGAATCTCACTCTTATATTCTTCGTATTTCCTGCTCCCAGTGAAAAACTTCCATCATCATCAGGATGGATTTCAAATTGATTAGAGTTAGAACCTGTAAGATAAATATCGCCCTGTGCAGTTGCATTACCTGTGTTCTCCAGATCAAACCAATAATAGTTGCTGGTTGTACCTACCTGCTGATCACCAAAATTATGGCTTGATGGTGTTAGTTCAAGATTAGGTGAGGGTGAACTTGTTCCATTACCGCTGAGAGATGCAGATACACTGTTTGTGCTACCTGTGCCATCAACATACAGTGTAGCGCTTTTAGAACCAGTAGAAGTAGGGCTGAATCTCACTCTGACATCTTTTGTATTGCCTGCACCTAACGAAAAACTTCCATCATCGTCGGGATGAATCTCAAATTGATTAGTATTAGAGCCCGTTAAATATATATCTCCCTGTGCAGTTGCATTTCCTGTATTTTCTAATGAGAATGTATAATAATTGCTTGATGTATTTATTTGCTGGTCTCCAAAATCATGACTCGTTGGCGTTAATACAAGATTTGGTGTCGGAGCAATCGTCCCAGTACCACACAATGACGCACTCACGTCATTCGTTCCACTTGTTCCATCTACAAATAATGTAGCTGATTTATTTCCGGTTGATGTTGGGCTAAACCTTACTCGGATATTCTTTGTATTCCCCGCTCCCAATGAAAAACTTCCATAATCATCAGGGTGTATCTCAAATTGATTAGTATTTGAGCCAGTTAATGATATATTTCCATTTGCTGTTGCATTGCCCGTGTTCTCTAAGTTAAATGTATAATAGCTACTCGTTGTTCCTACCGGTTGATCTCCATAATTATGGTTTGTTGGAGATATTACAAGATTTGGTGAAGGAGAATATCCAGTCCCTGAAAGACTTGCGTAAACATCATTTGTTAATCCATATTGATCATTACCTATTATAGAAAGAGTTGCATTTTTGTTTCCAGAGGATGTAGGTGCAAATCTTACTTTTACACCACATGATGCGCCTGGGTCTAGTCCATGTAAATTTTGAGAATCTGGATGTAACTCAAATTGAGACGAATTACTTCCAGTTATTGATATATCATATTCGGCCGGAAAATTACCGGTGTTTTCAAGATCAAATTCAAAATAATTGCTTGTTTGATTAACTTGTATAGTTCCAAAATCATGACTTGTTGGGCTTAAGATCAAATGCGGTATCCTTGGTGTATAATTAACTTCAATCTCTGTAAAATCACCTATATACCCTAACTCAGCAGCAGCATCATTACCATCTTGTTCTAAAAAACCAACAACAAAATAGTCAGCACCTGCTGCAGATGCTCCTAATATAAAATTGTCAACATTATCATCTAGTGTTATTGTTTTAAATCCGGATGATCGTAATGCGGTTGAATTATTTAGAATGTTTGTAGAATTTTCAATATTATTATATAAAGTTGTTGTACTGTACCCATCGGGGCTTAGATATCCAAGAAATGTCATATCTAGAAGATGGTTAGAGCCACCTTCATTCTCAACGTAGCAAGATAATTTTACACTATTGATTATTGAATTAGGGGAATAAGGAATACTCCATAAATCTGAAGCATCAAAACAAATAAAGGATCTATTTTCGTCTAGTATTGGCCAAAATCCTGTTTCTCCGATAACAACTTCACCATTTGATAAATTATATTCGTCATCAATTGAAGCAAACCTTCTTGTTACACCAGAATATTGAGGATAAACCTGCATTGTAACCGTTTCAGACAACAATGATGATGTGAATAACACAATAAAGATAATTGCCGCTATTATTTTTTTCATCTTAAACTCCTTTCGTAATTTATGATATGACAGTACAATTTCCGTGCCAAAACCAAAATACCTTTAAACTCAGCATATTCATGTAATAAGACTAATTTTCAAATAGCCATT
>DRBZ01000102.1 GCA_011043895.1 Candidatus Cloacimonadota bacterium | reverse complement strand
CTTTGACTTCTCTTTCCCTAATAATTTTTTCAAGTACTTCATTACTTAGCATGTATCCTCCAAGATTATTTTTTTTCACTTTCTTATTATCTCAGAAGATTACACAATATTTTTTACACTCCCAAGCTCGCGATCATATCCACCTATTACTTCATACCGTTTAATAATCTTCCGATCTCTGGTTCTCATATTGTAGGCATACACGGTCGAAGGAGTTGTCATTGATGAATAAGTGAAATACAGTGTATCGGTTGCAAAATTGGGATTCCATCTGTCAGTAAACGAATATATATTCTCGGGAAAAGAAATGTAATAGTCGTTCTCATCTTTCAGATTGAATATATGAGGTTTGATCACACCATTGTGTTGTTCGTACACAACGAGATAATTCTTGAACACATCAAATCCATCGATATACACAGAATCACTAGGAGCAATGAAAGTCCTCCATTGTTGTGGATCATCTAACGAAGCTGTGACTATTTTATAATTCAGTGCATCTTGATTAGTACGAATGAATAATGTATCTCCGTGATTTGAGAGATAATATTTCACTTCCTGCACACGTGGTTTGATGAGAGTGAAATCTCCCATAGGATCATTAGCATCGAGATATCGAACATCAGAAGTTGTTCTGCTGTTCGTTCCCAGAATCAGATAATCCTCAGATCTTGTTTTGCCAAACCAAACATAAAAAGCATTATCTTCCTCTTTGTAAAGTAACTCATCCTTCGCTGGATCATTACCCAGCACATGCCTGTATGCGATCTTACTCTTCAGATTATCTTCACTGGGTGATACGTAGAAAATGGTTTTGTTATCATTTGCCCAGTCCACATCATTTACCGGATAAATTGCTTCATTGAGCAGAGTATCTGCATCGATGTCTTTAATGTAGAGTGTATATCTTTCATCTCCTGTAAGGTCAACTGAGTAGGCAAGATACTTCTGGTCAGGGCTGTACACCCTATCATCTATTGAGAAAAATTCATGCCCTTCTGCAAGTTTATTGACATCGAGCACAACTTGTTCCGGTGCAGAAAGAGATTTATACTTTCTGCAATATATGTAATATGGTTTCCCCTCTTCACGTCTGGAATAGTAATAATAATTACCCCATTTTGTTGGTGCATTTTCATATTCCTCACCAATTCTGCTAATGATCTCTTCGAAAATCGTATCTTTGAGTGATTGCATGTGTGCCAAGATATAATCGGCATAATCATTCTCTTCTTCAATATAAGCAATGACTGAGGAATCGGAACGACTATTATCTATCATCCATTGATAATTATCGATATATTCATAATCATTAATCACCTGTACTGTGGGAATTTTCTTCGCAACAGGTGGTTGAAATATGTGGTCTTGTACATTCTCTTTAACAATTTTTTGTGGAGTACAAAATCCAACCAATAGTGAAAATATAATAATGATAACCTGAATAATTTTTTGCTTCAAAATAATTAAAAATCAATTCCTAATATATCAAACATAAATGCATATTTTAATGCAACCTCATGTAAATAACTATATCGACCGGAAGCTCCCATATGCCCTGAAAACTGTATCTTTAATAATGCAAGATTTGAATCCAGTTTTTTTTCACGCAATTTTGCTATCCATTTCATAGGTTCCCAGTAATTGACGCGTGGATCGTAAAACCCACCCAGTGCAAGTATATGAGGATAACGTTGTGGTTTGATAGTATAATATGGGCAATAAGACATTATATAATCGAAATATTCCTTTTCCTCAGGATTTCCCCACTCTTCGTATTCGGAGATGGTAGCAGAAAGCGACGGATCGAGCATTGTATTGATCACATCCACAAATGGCACATCTGCAATAGCGATCTCGAAAAGCTCAGGTCTCATATTCAGAACTGCACCAACGAGCAATCCTCCTGCGCTCCCTCCCTGTATTACAAGCTTATCAGGATTTGTGTAACCATTGTCTATGAGATACTCAGTGCAACTTATAAAATCGGTGAATGTCGTTCTTTTATGTAAGAGTCTTCCTTGTTCGTGCCATTGTCTGCCATATTCACCACCCCCACGCACATGAGCAATTGCATAGACGAAACCTCTGTTTAATAATGAAAGCCGTGAGGGCGAAAAATATGGCTCATACAAATCACCATAAGCGCCATATCCTTCAAGCAGAAGTGGATTCGAGCCATCCCGGGAGAATGTCTCTTTTTTATAAACCATTGAAATAGGAATAGCTGTTCCATCCGATGCTCGTGCAAATACCCGTTCTTGCTTAAAGTCTTGAGGTTCATAGGATCCATTCACTTTCTGCTGCTTGCACATGACCATAGTATGATCTCGCATATTGAGATCATATACCGTTTGTGGAGTAATAAAGGATTGATAACTGAATCGCAAAGTATCAGAATCAAACATGGGATTAGATGCCCTACTTAATGAATAAAGTTCATCCTGGAAAGGTACATAATAATCATTATTATTTTTCAGATCTCTGATGCGGATCTTCTCCATTCCTGCGAAGAGTTCATATATGACAAGATAATTCCTGAAAATATCAATTGTTATTTGAGTTGAGTCACGTGCTGGTATGTATTCCTCCCACGAGCTACATTGAATATCTTTGAAGGGACACGTCATGACCTTGAAATTCTCTGCCCCATCTATGTTCGTAATAACGAAAAAGCTATCCAGATGCGAATAAAGATAATATCGAACATCCTGTACTCGTTCTTTTACCAGAACAGGTTCTGAATATGGATCATCAGCCGGAACGATTCTGCATTCCGAACTAGTTTTACTTCCAGAATTTATCAACATCCATTTATCATCTTTTGTTCGATATAACCAAACGTAATACGACCCGTCCGAGTCTTCATAAATGAGTTTATCCCGATCAACAGTCTCTCCAAGTTTGTGTATAAAGACTTTGTTGCTCCTCCCTGTTTCATCGGTGGTTGTATAATAAAGAACTCTATTATCCAAAGACCATTCAATATCATCAACAGGATAAGCGGAATCCGAAAAATATTCTCCAGTGGTAAGATCCATAATTGTCATCGTATAGTTCTCTGCTCCAGTCGTATCATAAGAGAAAGCCATATACTGATGGTTTGGACTTAATTCAAGCTCTTGCACATCATAATATTCATACCCTTCAGCTAATGCATTGATATCCAGAATCACATGCTCCTCAATAGAGCCAACATGCTTTCTACAATATACAGAATATTCTTGCCCCTCAATGTCTTTCCAATAATAGAAAAACGTGTCAATCCGAACTGGTACAGATATATCAGATTCTGGAATTCGGGATACCATTTCATCATATAGTTGCTGCTGTAGATGAGCAGTATGAGCAAGCACTTTGTCTGTATAGTTATTTTCATCTTCAATATGTTCAATGATCTTTGGATTTGTTCGTGACTTATCCTTCATCCAGTGGTAATGATCTACTAGGATCGTATCATGAATGGCTGTTTCATGGGGGATTTTTTCTGCAATGGGGGGCTCAACAGTTTCGACGGATATTTCATTTTTTGATATACTGCTACTACATGAAATTGCAGACACAGCTATTACTACTAGAATAAAATATTTCATATTTTGTTTTTCAACCGGTCAGGTTTATTTATGTGAAGTGTATAAATTATTGCCTTTCGTAAGCGCCAAGATCGACAGTATTATTCACCACTCTCGGATTCCCTTGCAAGTCTTCCTGCCAGCCAACAGCATCAGTATTACCGATATCGAGGCATGGACTTGTGGTTTGAAGCTGATAATCAATTTCACTTACAAATTGTGGATCAGAATATATATTATTTAAGCTATCGGGATTCACATCAGGATTTTCTGTAGGAGCGCAGGTATATGAGGCAGTAATCACTCCTGCTTCGAGCACATCAAATTCCGAAACATTATTCCAGACAATGCAATTGATCATCTGAGAGAGTTCATCTGACCGTATTTTCACGCCCCATTGATCATTATTGACAATGGTATTATTCACCATCAATGCTTTTGCCTGCAATAGATATACACCACCACGGTCATTATTTATGATGAGATTATTATATATTGCTGGATAGGATCCACCTATTGCATAGACACCGTCCAGATCGCTGCTTTCAATGTAATTATTCAGCAAGACGGGGTTAGATTCATAGTCAATGACGAATGCTACTTTATTATCAAAGAAATAAGAGTTTTCGAAATGTGGGTCAGCTTTATCGCAATAAACACCTGCCCATTTGCAGTTATATACATAACAGTGCTGAATCAGTGGTTCTGCATTATAGCAGTAAAAAGCTGCATTGTAGTGTTCTACCTCAGAACCCATATTTCGTATAGTGATTCCATAGATCACATCTGCCTGACTTTGATGGGAATTACCGAAATAGAAACCTGTCCCCCTTCCATTACCTTCTATAATGGCATAATCCAGCTGATGACCTCGGAGATCAGTCATTATAGTAAGATGCTTGTCATCTCCTTCCCACATAAGATTCGTATTATTCTCCCCTGCGTATATCCCCTGAGTCAGCAGTAAAGTATCTCCATCAACTGCTGCATCAATGGCATCCTGAATGGTCTCATAGACAATATTCCCTATCAAGACTCCATCATTATCGGAGTTGATATCATTTGATTTCTTTTCACAGGATATCATACTCACTACACATATAACTACCCCTATCAAAACTAAAAATCTTTTCATTGTACCTCCGTATTATTGTACTGATTCTATTACGATTGAATAACTTTCTGTATATTCTATCACTCCAGTCATCTTATTCCAGTCGACTTTTACATTGTCGATAAAGAAAACTCCTTTTACTTCATGGGCTCTTGGAAATTTTTGTTGTATCGTATCAGTTATTATATTTGTTCTGCTTTTTGAAACTTTAAGTAAGTCATCTGAAAATTTCACTTGCATCTCATTATAGAGTACACCCTCACCAAATGGTTTACGGACAGTTCTGGTTATCTTGAAGACTGCTATGGTTATATCGGTACTTTCCAACACAAAAATCTTATCAAGCATTAATCCTTCGAAATCCATTGGTCCGATATTAAACCTGATATTAGTTTCATTATTTAGATTTGTATAACTAAATCTGATACCAGCGATCTGTTCTGCAATGTTCTTCCTTGCATTTGTCTCAGCCATCTTTAAGGCCATTTCTTTATTGGCGGATTTTGCAAATCCATATCCACGAAAGTCTTTTGAAATCTCTTTGTAGTTGACCTCTTTCAGTTTATATGATGGTGCATTGCTACAGGATAAAAGTGCAATTACAAGCAAGAAAATCATAGCATATCTCATCAGAACCTCCAATACTTTATTTCTTGAGAAAGGTTATGATCTCGTTGATATCAGGAAGCTGTTGTACATCATAGATCTTGAAGAAAATTGTTTTACCCTCTTCATCAATTATAATATTTGCCCGTTCCGAAAAACCCTCATCTCTGAGAACACCATACATATCTGCAACCTTACCGTGTGGCCAGAAGTCAGAAAGCAGTGGAATATTCCATATATTCAATTCCTTAGCCCAGGCATGTTTGCACGGTATTGTATCGACACTCAGTCCAACAGCAACAGTATTCAATTCTTCAAAAGTCTGCTTATGTGCTTCAAGTGATTGCATCTGCTGTGCACAAACCTTAGTCCATGCGAGAGGATGCCAGGATAACAATACTTTCTTTCCTTTATGATCAGAAAGTGTAAATTCTTTATTATGATGATCTTTCAATGTAAAATCCGGTGCGATGTCACCGATGTTCAATGTAGTCATGTTACTCCTTATCCGCTATTTCTTTATAGTAGTTATGATAAATAAACAAGTCATTTTTCCATGGTTGATTATTGAAGTAAGATGGTGCAAGTTTGAGAGTATCTGCAAGGTCACGAATAAGATCAGGAGTTATTTGGCACTTTGTGAGTGAGCGGAACGCTCCTCTTTTTTCAGCCAGCCATGCAAAATCCATAATGTTTAATTATCTCTTAAAATATTCTCGTCATACTCGTCTTCAAGACGGGCTTTATGTTGCATCTCTTCTTCGACGAGATTCAGAAAGAGATTCTGGATCGTATCATAAGGTGCAAGCTTAGCAAGTGTTTTATAGAGGTTAACAGAACTTTGCTCTCTCTCCATCGCAATAGTAAGTGCCTGTTGATAGTCCATATCTTCAGTTGGAACGATCTCAATAAGATAATCTGCAATCTTCAGGTCAGTGATATGTTTTTCGGACGGCTTAAGTTCTCCATGGGATTTTACACGTCTTAGATGCTCTTCGTGTCCTTTTTCCTGAAGCGCTAATTCTTTTAACATCTCCCCAATCGCAGGATTTTTTACTTTTTCCGCCCATTCGTTATAGAAATGTTGGGCATCAACTTCTTTTTCGATCGCGAAATCAAGAATATCATCAACGGAATCGAAATTCACCTTTTCAGACATTTCATAACCACAGCATCGTGGTGCGGTGGAATCGTGCTTAGCTTTCTGTTGCTTTCCACATTTGTCGCATACATACATTATTTTCATTATAACTCCTCGTTCATCAATACATATCCATTCGCTGAGTCGATTATTTATGTCAAATGTTTTAGGATAATTTCATGCATACCCCCAAAATTTTTTGAGAGATGACACTTTTGAAAAATAACACGAGAAATAGGAACTTATAGAAAATATCAGAGATTGAATCTTATGAGTGTAAATCACTGTAAGACTGAGGTTCCTCGCCAGGGCGTAGCCAGGCGCAGCACGGTCGAAGTGTGACAATAGTTTTGTATATAGTGATCATTATCCCGCTTATTAAGAAAACTCTTCAATAATTCACCATAAAAACTGGATTCCCTCTTTCGAGGGAATGACAGCTAAGAGATATGATTAGGCAAATTAAAAAATTAGCAAAGCAAATGAAATAATCATGTTTGACAACAAACACACAGAATCATGATTAAATCATATAGAATATCAAAAAAAAATTTATCAAATGAAATGAAAAAATTCTTGATAATTATTATACTAAATTACTTGTGTCGCGTTAAAGTGTCCTTACGATCGTGTAACTTCTGTTGTATTATG
>DRBZ01000087.1 GCA_011043895.1 Candidatus Cloacimonadota bacterium | reverse complement strand
TGACTTCTCTTTCCCTAATAATTTTTTCAAGTACTTCATTACTTAGCATGTATCCTCCAAGATTATTTTTTTTCACTTTCTTATTATCTCAGAAGATTACACAATATTTTTTACACTCCCCATGAATGTCTCATTGATCTCTTTGGTTATATCAAGTATTTCCTCTAAAATACCTTCTTCGTTACTTGAGCGAGGGGTAATGATCTGTTCATCGTATGTTCTTTTGAAGTCCAGTAGATATGCACATAATCCCTCAAGATCTCTGAAAACTGCTGCAGTAATGATAGCTTCAAGAGTGGGAAGTATAGCTTCAGTTTCAGGCTGAAGTGTTTCTTCATTCTTGAGTTCTGGCAGAGGTGGACCATTAAAGGAAATACTTCTCATGATAGCAGATACTAATTCAACTTCCTTTTCATCTGGCTCAATGCTGATATTAAGTGTATCCAGAGGAATATCCAATGAGATCGTGTAATAATAATCCTGGTAGATATTGTTCGGGTATCTGGTCTTTTCGAAGATCATCATATAATTTCGCTTTGTTCCATCTCCAGATACTGACTGAGCAATGTATCCCCGGTTTGCTCCAAAATACTTGAGCATATCCTCAGTCAGCAGGCGATCATTTTCTGGTATAAGATTTTCTTCGATGAAGATCGCTTCCTGCAGATAAACGAATGTTACGAAAGAGAAGTGTTCATCCTCATACGCTTTTGAAATTAGAAGTGATGCACCGGTTTCTGGGTCATCATATCCTGCGATTGAATTCTCCTGATAGATCTTTTCTTCCCATGAAGCTGGTAACTCGATCTGCATATCCAGAACCTCGATTCTTTGTAATTCCTCAGGATAAAGATGATATTCAAGCCATTTGGGTAGTTCAGGTTTTGGTATCCTGTAAATAATGATCTCAGCAATAGTATCATTTGCATCTTTTATAAATCCAATACCAAGTTCAGGATATACAACTCCATCTGAGTATTCATCGTATGCTTTGCCGTACTTTTCTTTTACCAATGCAATATCGTCTCCTAGGGCAATTCCCTTACTTGTCTTTATCAACTGATCAGGATCTCGTTCCAGAATGATCTGATTGATTCGGAAATTCATATCTTTTCGATTGAACTCACAGGCAAAAGTAATAGAAAAAGAGCCGTCATCATAGAAATAGGTGAAGGGGAATTCCAGATCTTCTCTTGGAGTACCCAATAGGTCATGCTTTACAGCAGGAGTATCATACACTGTTACAAGCCCAGTGAAGCCAACTCCTGCCTTAAGGATTTTTCCCCTGAGAACCTGTTCATATTGAGGACTTTCAAGGTCAGATTGTGCACTGTGATCTTTTTGTGGCGATGTTGCACAATACGCTAACATAAATGACAGGTATATACAGAAAATAATGATATTCTTCTTCATGTGATAAAATTCCTTTTTTATTTTACCTCGAGATAATCCAGTAGAACTATCCCGAAGAATTCATAAAGTCGAGATTCTCGTGGTTATTCATATTATAATATTCTAATGTGATTTTTCAGACATCTTTAAGTATCCAGAGAATTGCCCGTGCAGCTTCAATTTTCATATACCAGTCTTCAGTTTGAAGTAATGGCTGGAGTGTGTACACACCTTGTTTATTTCCCAGTTCATTGAGAGAGAGTGCATCTTCGATTTTTACATAGGGATTTGGATCATCTAAAAGAGTGTTGAGCGTATATAGAACTTTTTTTTATTATAAAATTGCAAAAGTCGTGTTGCGTGTTTCCGAATGTTTTCTTCGGGATCATTTGTAGCTTGTATGAGGTATTGACATGCCCAATCTTTATTGATGTCACCAATGATATCGACTATAGCTTCTCGTATATGTACTTCATCATGAACGAGGAAGTCACCAACCATCTTGATTGCATACTCGTCACCCCAATCTGCAAGCACTAATGTTGAGAGAATGCTTACCGGGTTGACTGGAGACATAGATTTATCATAAAGTTCTCCTAAGTAGGTTGTGTCTTGCAGCTCAATCAGTAATGTGCTGGCAAGAAGTGTTCTATAAATATCAAGCTGATATTCGTCAAATTCAATGATCGTATCCAATTCACCTTTTTCGATGTTATTGATTTCCTGCTCGGTGATGTCCATAGCTTGTCTGATGTGCGCTGTGTCACCGATCTGAGGAATTACAATTATTGCATCTGCACGAATAACAAGGAATGAATCACGAAGTGCTTCCATGAGATGTGGTACCGCCTCCCGTGCATTCCTGAGGGCAATAGCATTGATCGCATCCTTACGAACAGAACCCACAGGATCATCAAGCATCTCTATATACAAGGGAATAAAATCATCACTGCGTGCAAAGGTCAGTTCATTGAGCATTATGCTTCGTCTGAAACTCGAGTCATCTTTGAGTCCATCTTTTATGAATTCCAGCGCCTCTTTCTTTTTGCCGAGTCTGTACAGCGTAACTGCTGCTTTTTGAGCACTGAAATTTGGATCAAAGTCAAGAGTTAATTCAAGATCGGGAATCGCTGTTGTATCCCCAATAGCTCCCAGTGCTCGAGCTGCTTTCATAACTACAATATCATCGGCATCATATAATGCCTCCAATAAAGCTGGCACGAAAGATGGATCTGCAATCTCTTTCATAGCATCCGCTGCATTCATTTTCACATAATTATCATCATGTTTCATTCCATCGTTGAGCACAGCGAGTGCCTCTGTTTCAAGCATTTCCTTATCCTTTTTTGTGATCCCTGACGCGCAGCCGATAAGAATTATTACAACACTAAGAATTGTTATTATTGTACTTATTTTCATATGATTAAAATTCCTTTTTTTGATTTGCTACGAGATTTATCTCGTGACTATTCATTATTATATGATATTCTATATGTTTTAATCATGCACCTGTGTGTTTGCGTTAAACATGGTTGTTTCATGTGAAAACCCCCACTATTTGTTTATTTAACATAATGCAGATTGAGTGAATCCAGAAAAGCAATTCCCTCTTCTGTAAGCTGTCTAGAAAAAAGTTCTCCTTCATAGGTGAAAACAATATGCTCACAACCAGATTCTGCGGTGAACTCCATCTTCTGGACCACGAAACTATTTGCTTCTCCCAGGAAAATTATAGAACCGGTATAACCACACTTATACAGGGGAGCTCTTTTATTGCTGATAAATCCCAAAACTTTTGTAATATTTGCGGGATCGGAAAATGTGCGTGCCATGAGTGGTTGTTGACCTTTCTCCTGCGATTTCTGATAGAGCAATATCTCAATTCGGTCTGTATTATTCTGGACATACAGTTTCATTGCATAGTCAACGGAATCACAACCAAGGAGGAGGATGACCATAATTCCCGGTAAGAGAAATATTCTTTTCATCACTGTTTCTTTTGTTTTATTACTCGAAAAAAGAGAATTTATGCGAGCATGACTGTCAATATTTATCTTATTTTACGAAAATGGTCTTGAAGTCCTTATATCACCCATTGTATCAACTGCTGCTAAGACTGGTGGTTTGCCGATCTGACTTTGTTGCACAGCTTGTGAGAAGTATTAGTACAACAAAGATAATGAGATATTTACGCACAAGTATCCTACTTCTTTCTGATAATTTTGCCTTCAGCCATGACCATCTTGGGGAAGGCACCGAGATGGAGAGGATTCCTATCCCAGACTACTAGACTGGCAAGTTTATCCTGTTCCACTGTGCCTAATGTATCATCGATGCCAAGAATCTTTGCATTTTTGTAAGTGATAAGAGAGATTGCATCTTCTTCATTCATACCCTGTATCATGAAGAACTTCAGGCTGTCACGAAGCGCAATGGTATGAATTACTGGATGGTCTGTCATCAATCCGTAGTATGCTTTGGAGTCCATTAACAGCTTTGTGTTCTGATAATAGGCATGTTTTAACTCGACCTTATATCCCACAGATCCAAGGGGTCCATACACTACAGGAATGTTATTCTTTGCCAGCTCATTAAATATTTCTTTATGGAATACATCACCGGTATGATCTGCAGTACACTTCAGCGAATATTTCTTAGTAAGATGAATGAGATAAAGGACATCATCGTCCTTATGGACATGAACTTTCGAGGTATATTGTCCTGATAATAATGTGAGAAGAGCTTTTTCCTCTGGAGAGAAACTTAATTCTGATTCCCGTTTGATGATCTTCTTATCGACCTCGAAATCTTCTTTACTAATATCTTTCTTCTTATATTTTGCTTTCAATTCGTTAATCTTTTTATCTTTTGAAAGTTTAGCTTTTTCCTGCTTGATAAGGATTTCATCAAGCTTCTTTTCGAGCAATGCATACACTCCCATTCGTGTGTTCGATCGTTCGCCTTTCCAGTCTGTTGTGGAGCGCGGATTGAATCCCAGTGCCATCTTGAAGCCATAGGTTTTCATGAATGCATCATCACGGTTCTTGCCGAAATTCTTAATGATCATTGCCTGTCCACCAATGAGATTGCCGCTTCCAGGTACCACACAGCTGTAAAGTACTCCAAAATCGACCGCATCCTTAAAAGCGCGGTCATCAAAGTAAATACTATCAAGAGGATTATTAAGCGGAAGGATCTGATTGATTATGTCATTGGTTTCGGACTCTGTCCAGGGTTCACCTTCTCTGTCCATACCAATATGTGAATGCGCATCGATGAATGCAGGGGTGACCCAGCCCTCGAAATCTGCTTTCTTTTTCTTGTCAGAAATTTCAATGATTTTTTTTCCTTCGACGATGATGTATTTATCTTCATGTTTCTTTTTACCATCAAAGAGGACTGTTGCTTTGATTATTGTTTGCTTTGCCATAGTATCTCCTGTTTATTTTGATGAAACACTGATGTTTTCGCAGAGGATTGCCGGCATTCTTCCACCCCAGCAGGTGTGCAGCTTGTTCTCGACAGCAATGACCTTTTTCAATGTGTCATATACGTTTCCTGCGACCATCACGTCTTTGACGCGCCCGATTATCTCGCCGTTTTCAACATAAAGGCCGGGACTCACGCCCACAGAATAATCACCATTAGGGATATTTCCACTGTGGGCTCCCATCGCGCCGTCAAGGATAATACCGGTGTCCATCATCGAAACAAGCTCTTCAAAGGATTTATCACCGATTTCGATGCGAGGATGTCTGAGACTCGGAGTTGGTGTCATGGTAATGGGATCACCGCCCCACATTGAGCTTCTGTAGCCATGTCCGGTTGATTCAGCATTTAATTTCTTCGCATAATTCAGGTCGTAAAAGAAATTCTTCAGCACACCTTTTTCAATAATACTGAACTTTCGTGTTCGAACTCCTTCATCATCGAAGCTTCGCGCTCCTGGCACGGAATCATCATGAGGATCGTCATAAAAGCTTATCATGTCACTCATGATCTTTTTGCCAATATCTTCTTTGATAGGCGAGATGTTCTCAAAGATACTCTTTGCGCTTGTACCGCTAAGAAGCCTCCAGAGGAATGTATACATACAGCCCGGCATAAAAAGGACCTGCATTTTATCGCTTGTAATATCTATTACTTTGGATGAGCTGTTATACAATTCGATGAGCTCTGCAATATCTTTCTTCGATACGGTGAAGGGTTTCTTCTCTTCAAAAATGCGACTCAGCCCTGCTCCGCCACCAGGATAGATTAAATTCACCCAATAACCATTCGAACCTGATATATTCTGAAGATCGGTACCATTTGTGTTCATGATCCTGATGGTCCTGGTCTCTTTATATCCAGCTATTTCAAGCTCAGCATCGGTTTCCTCCATGATCACATCAGCCATCCCCTGGCAGTGATCTACCATCTCTACGGAAGTAACTTTCTCGACATGGGGATCATAGGTATTGAACTGAGGAAGTTCTTTGGTCAAAGGAAAAGAATATCCTGCCTTCACACCTCCCTTGAGAGAATCAAGAGCATTTTGCAGGAATTCCTCTCGATCGATGAGATTCTTTGTATAGGAAAAGCCAAGTTTTCCATCTTTGATGATACGAAGTGCAATACCTGATTGAAATTGACTTTCGATGTCATGAAGTTCACCTTTCTGGAATAGCACCTCAGAGGAGTTGGGCTCATTATAATATATTTCTGCCTGATCGCATACTTTTTTTGCCATTTCAAGTAACTTTTCCATTACACACCTCCTATTACGACATTTTTTACAAGAATGTGCGGTGCTCCATGGCAGGAACGGATATTTGTTTGTCCCTTACCGCATCCGCCGGTTTTCCCTAATTTCAAATCGTTGCCAACAGCAGTGATATCCATGAGTGTTTTGTAGAGATTTCCAGATATATTGATATCTCGTATCATTCTATCTTTTTTTCCATTTTTTACAAGATATCCGTACTGCGCACCAAAAGTGAAGTTCTCGCCAGAGGTCTGTCCACCCTTAGGGTCGAGAATATACAGCCCGTCAACAAGCTCTGCCATAAGCTGTTCGAGAGTTTTCTCTTGCGGCTCGATGAAGATCGTGCCCATGCGAATGATAGGTGCATAACGAAAATCTTCAGCCACGCAGTGACCGGAGATCGGTTCATCGAATTCTTCGGCAGTTCTACGAGAATGAAGTCTGCCGGTCAACACACCGTTTCTAAGAAGGTTTACTTTCCGAACAGCTACACCTTCGTCGTCATATTTGTAGAAACCAAGCTGGTTCGGAAGTGTTGCATTATCAGTGATAGAGAGCACATCACTTCCAAGCTTATTGCCTATTTGCATTTTTATTCTCATTGCAGGCAGTGATTCGACAATATCTGCTTCTGAGAAATGACCAAATGCTTCGTGCGCAAATACGCCTGCCAATCCCTGGTTCAGAATGCAATTATATGAACCTGCTTTGACAGGTTCTGCCTTGAGAAGATCGATGACGATTTTTGTTCGTTCTTCGAATTTACCATCCAGATCACGAAGGGTATAAAAGCCATCACTACCACCAGCACCGATGCGGACATTCTGCACCAGGTTGCCGTCTTTGCTTGTGATACCTCCACCGATACCTGTGGTAATAAGATCTTCATGGATCTCTGTACCTTCTGATGAGAGGAAATATTTTTCACGAGTTACTTCAAAATAACGCATATTGGTC
>DRBZ01000075.1 GCA_011043895.1 Candidatus Cloacimonadota bacterium | reverse complement strand
TTGGAAAATTACTTTCCAGTAAATCTGAAAATTAAACATAAAATACTTTTGTCACCCTGATCCGCCGGCTGGCGGAGAAGGGTCTCCCATACTTTGTGAATCATTGTTATGCTAGTACTTTGCGACGATATGCACCATCCCTCATCTTTTGTTATTATTAGGTTGTATTTGTGTAATAATGAAAAAGTGCCATGCCCCTGAAAAATTTTGGGGATATGCAAAATTCATTTCTAAATTATTTGACAGATAAAATCATCATCAACCCTTAATGTATTACAAATAAAGAATTTCCACGAGGTACAATTATGCCTGATATACGACCATTCAAAGGACTTCGACCAGCAAAGCAATTTGCAGAAAAAGTGGCAGCTCCACCCTATGATGTGCTCAATTCAGAAGAAGCACGAGAACTAGCCAAAGATAATCCCTACAGTTTTTTACATGTGTCCAAACCAGAGATCGATCTGCCTGAGAATATCGATTTGTATGATGAAAAGGTGTATCAAAAAGGGGCAGATAATCTCAAAAAACTCATCAATGATGGAGTGCTCATTCAGGATGAAAAGCCATGCTTCTATATCTACAGACAGATCATGGGAGATCATAAGCAGAGCGGGATCGTTGCCGCAGCATCAGTCGAGGATTATAAAAACGGATTTATCAAGATACATGAATATACTCGTGAAGACAAGGAACAAGACCGCGCTAAACATGTGGATACGCTCAATGCAAATACTGGTCCTGTCTTTTTGACGTATCATGCAAGAGAGGAACTCAATGCACTTGTCGAGGGATGTAAACTCCATCCACCAATATACGATTTTATCAGTAATGACGACATAAGGCATACTCTTTGGAAGGTTGAAGATGATGCGCTGAAAACCGCGATTCATGACGAGTTCAAGAAAATAGAAAATCTCTATATTTCCGATGGACATCACAGGTCTGCAGCAGCAGCACGTGTGCAGGAGCTCAGAAAGAAAAATAATCCGGACCATTCTGGTAATGAAGAATATAACTATTTCCTCAGTGTGATCTTTCCTGATGATCAGCTATATATCATGGATTATAACAGAGTTATTACTGATTTGAATAATTTAGCAAAAGAGGAATTCTTACAAAAAATCAAAGAGAAATTTGATGTAATCGAAGAATCCTCACAGTACAAACCGGAATCAAAACACACATTTGGAATGTATCTGGAAGGAACCTGGTATAAAATAATTCCCCATGACAATATCTATAACGAAGATGACCCGGTTGGTTCGCTGGATGTGAGTATTTTACATGAAAATATCATGGAACCCATTCTCGGGATAAGCAATCCCAGAAAGGATAAACGAATAGATTTTGTTGGCGGTATACGCGGATTAAAGGAGCTCGAAAAGCTGGTTGATTCAGGAAAGTTCAAGATTGCCTTTGCGCTGTATCCGACGTCGATAGATGATCTGATGCGTGTAGCAGATTCTGACGATGTGATGCCCCCAAAATCCACGTGGTTCGAACCAAAATTACGAAGTGGATTGATAACACACCTGCTTTGAAACTAAACAGAAAGCAACTGCACGCACTTGCATGTTGTAAAATTCGATTTTGCAACAGGGAGATTATTCTCCCTTATGATAGCTGTCAATCGAGTCATTCACCTTCAGCGAATGACTTTTTTCTTAATAACCAATAGGAGAAGTGTATGAAAAATACGCTCAATCTCACGGGCAGAAATTTGTATGATCTTGATGATTATTCAGTCGAAGAGATCGAGACAATATTTGAAACTGCCAAAGTAATGAAAGAGATAAACAAACGTGATTATAAAAAAATCCCCACACTTCGCGGTAAAACAGTAGTTACACTTTTCTTTGAGGATAGCACCCGAACCCGTATTTCCTTTGAATTGGCTGCCAAACGTCTGAGTGCAGATGTTGTGAGTTTTACATCTGCTGGCTCATCGGTGAAAAAAGGCGAAGGTATTCAGGATACAGTTTACACACTCAACGCAATGGGAGTGGATCTGTACATTGTTCGTCATAGCTGCCCAGGTGTGCCCAAATTGGTGAATAAATATTCAGGAAAACCGGTTCTCAATGCTGGAGATGGTCGCCATGCACACCCAACACAAGCATTGCTCGATATGTTCAGTATATGGGAAAAGAAGGGCTCACTCAAAGGACTAAAGATAGCTATCGTGGGAGATATTCTGCATTCCAGAGTGGTGCGCTCAAATCTGATAGGTATGAAGAAGATGGGGGCGAATGTCGTTGTATGTGGACCTCGTACGCTCATGCCTCCAAAGATAGATGAGGTCTATGGCGCACAATGTGTCTATGATCTTGATACTGCAATCAAGGATGCTGATGTGGTCATGGCACTTCGAATGCAGCTGGAACGTCAAACTGAGGGGCTTTTCCCCGGACTGAGTGAATTTACAAACAGGTATGGTTTGAGTAAAAAGGTTATCAGATCTGCAAAAGGTGATGTGCTCATCATGCATCCCGGACCGATGAACAGGGGTGTCGAAATACTGCCTGAAGTAGCAGACAGCGATCATAGCATCATTATCGAGCAGGTTACAAATGGAGTGGCTATCAGGATGGCATTACTTTTTCTGATTCTTGGAGGAAAACCAGAAAGGGAGGTCGCATGATACTATTGAAGGACGGGCAGGTTTATCTATCTGATAAGAAGAAGTTTGAAAAAGCAGATGTGCTCATTGATAAAAAAATAGTGAAGAAGATTGCTCCGAATATAGAAGAATCAAAAGCAGAGATTATCGATTGTACTGATAAACATATCTTTCCTGGATTTGTCGATCTGCACTGCCACCTGCGAGATCCCGGCTATACCTATAAAGAAGATATTGCTACTGGTGCAGTATCAGCAGCAAAAGGTGGATTTACCAGCATCTGCTGTATGCCGAATACAAATCCTGTTATCGATAATGTTTCAACATTGAATTACCTCATGAGAAAAGCCCGTGATGTGGGCAAGACAAAGATCTTTGCTATCGGTGCAATGTCAAAAGGATTGGAAGGCAAAGAGATCGCAAATATTGCCTCATTGGTTAAGGGCGGAGTGGTTGGTCTTAGCGATGATGGAAACTGCATTCAGAACGCAAAACTGCAACTCAATGTCATGCGTTACGGCTCGATCTATGATATCCCGATGATTTGCCATTCAGAGGATTATTCACTTTCTGGAGATGGGCAGGTTAATTATGGGTATGAGTCAACTAAACTCGGACTCCCGGGTATTCCCACGCTTGCAGAAGAGATTATGGTCAGCAGAGACATCATGCTGGCAGATGTGACCGGAACTCATGTACACATTGCGCATGTGTCCACAAAACGTACCGTTGAACTTGTCAAACAGGCAAAGAAGGAAGGTATTCGGGTAACTGCAGAAGTAACTCCCCATCATCTTGTGCTTACAGAAAAAGCATGTGAAGACTATAATACGAATACAAAGATGAAACCACCGCTTCGTTCTGAACAAGATAGGCAGGCGCTCATCGAAGGTGTGCTTGATAGAACAATCGATGTGATCGCGACAGATCATGCACCGCATTCTGATTATGAAAAAGAACTGGAATTCATAAAAGCACCTTTTGGTGTGATTGGTTTTGAAAGCGCATTTCCAGTTGTGTATACAGAGCTCGTGAAAAAAGGCATCATTTCTCTAGAATTACTCATCGATAAAATGACTGCCAGACCTGCTGAGATAATAAAAAGAGATGTGGGATTACTGACAGAAGGAGGTTCGGCTGATATAACGATTATTGATCTTGATGAATCTTATATATTCGATGAAGATGAAATCCTTTCGAAATCAAAGAACAGCCCCTTTATTGGAAAAGAGATGTCAGGAAGAATCCTCTATACGATCTGCGATGGCAAGTTTACCTGGAAGAAAGCATAATGCAATTGAAAAAGCTTCCGATACAAAATATTTCATTTCTCAATCAAAATTATTTTGAATTATCTTTTCGGGATGAGAAAATTACCGAGCTTGTGAAACCGGGTCAGTTTTTTCAGATAAAAAACCCTTCAAAGAAATTTCCATTGCTGCCAAGACCTTTCAGTATCTCGAAAGTAGAAAAAGATACTTTCTCCTTTCTGATCAAGAAAATAGGAAAAGTGACACGATCGCTTTCTGAGTTGGTTCAGGGGGAGATTGTTCAGTTACTTGGTCCTCTGGGAAATGGTTTTACTCTTGTTGATAATAAAAACTCCCTGCTTGTTAGTGGTGGTATTGGCTATGCTCCGATGCCTTTTTTGGAGAAGGAGCTGCATGGAAAAGGAAATCATATAACTTCTTTTCATGGTGGTCGAACAGGTAATGATATTTTCTGTAGAGAGGTTATGAATTGTACAGAAGATGGCTCTGTTGGACTTTCAGGTTTTGTAACTGAACATGTTGAGAAATATCTTCAGGATAATCCCGTCGATGTAGTATATTCCTGTGGACCGGAACCAATGCTTAAAGTTTTAGTCGAACTGTGTATAAAGAACAGTGTCCAGGTTCAAATATCCATGGAAAGGATCATGGCATGCGGCGTCGGAGCCTGCTGTGGATGTGTGGTGTCTGTGGAAGAGAATAATGAAGTGGTGTACAAGAAAGTATGCAAGGACGGTCCGGTTTTTGATGGTGCGAAGGTGGTCTGGGATGAATAAATGTGAAATTCAGTTCGGAAAAATGAAATGGAAAAATCCGTTAACTGTTGCTTCTGGTACCTTCGGGCTTGAATATGCGGAACTCTTTGATCTTTCTCTACTTGGTGCTTTGACCACGAAAACTATCACACCAAAACCTAAGAAGGGTAATAAACCACAACGAATTGTTGAAACAGAAGTAGGATTGCTTAATTCTATCGGACTTCAGAATCCAGGACTCGAAGAATTTATCAAAACTGACCTGCAAAAATATCAAGAATTCGATACCAATCTCATAGTAAGTATATCAGCTTCTACTATCGATGAATTTATCAAAATGATCGAAAGATTGGATATACAGACAGGGATCGATGCGTATGAAATAAATGTGTCCTGTCCAAATGTTGAAAA
Source organism: Candidatus Cloacimonadota bacterium (assembly GCA_011043895.1). Taxonomy (GTDB): domain Bacteria; phylum Cloacimonadota; class Cloacimonadia; order JGIOTU-2; family JGIOTU-2; genus Celaenobacter. Next base: position 2,323 of record DRBZ01000075.1, on the reverse strand, counting down.
TGAGGGTATTGCGTTTGGTACTAATGAAGAAATTGTGTTCGAACTTACAAGAAAAATTACTTCCGTGACTGAGAAAACTGTTATCATAAAACTCACACCTAACGTTACTTCCATTGAAAATATTGCACTAGCTGCTCAAAAAGGCGGTGCTGATGGATTGGCTTTGATCAATACACTGTATGGCATGGCTATCGATGTTGATGCAAGAAAGCTAAAGTTGCGCAATGGTATTGGAGGATATTCAGGACCTGGCATAAAACCTATCGCTTTGCAAAATGTGTATCGTGTTGCACAAGTTGTTGCTATTCCTATACTTGCAATGGGTGGAATATCAAATGTACAAGATGCACTTGAGTTTGTTATTGCAGGCGCTACTGCCGTAGCGGTGGGAACGCAGAACTTTGTGAATCCCTTTACATCAATTGAGGTCATACGAGGGCTGGAAGTATATTGTCATCAGCATTCGGTAGATTTTAATGAGTTAATAGGTTCAATTACATAATTGGAGAATAATGCATAAAAAAAGAAAAATATTAGATGAAAAAGAGATGGAGCGCATTCTCAAGCGTCTTGCAAACGAGGTGATCGAAAAGAACAAAGGGTGCAAAGACCTTTATATTGTGGGAATCCACACAAGAGGTGTTCCACTTGCACACCGTATTGCTGAGTATATTGAGAAATTCGAGGATGAGAAAATCCATGTCGGTTCTCTAGATATCACTTTGTACCGTGATGATCTATCGTCAATCGAGCATCAGCCGGTGATACAGGATTCAATACTTAATTTTGATATTGAAGGGAAAAAAATTCTTCTGGTCGATGATGTGCTCAATACCGGAAGAACAGCCAGAGCAGCGCTTAATGCGATCCTCGATTATGGACGTCCAGGTTCAATTCAGTTCCTTGTGATCATAGACAGGGGAAATCGTGAACTTCCCATTCAGGCGGATTTTGTGGGTAAATATGTTCCCACTTCGAAGGATGAAATAATTCAAATACAACTCAAAGAGACAGATAATGCTGACAATGTACTTATTTATGAAAAAAATGAGGAGTCATGAATTTTAAGGAAAAATATTACTCAATCGTAGATAAAAATAATTCACTTGTTTGTGTAGGTCTGGACACTGATATTGCAAAGATACCAGCATTCCTTACTAACGAAAAAGATAATCCGCAATGGGAATTCAACAGGCGAATCATCGATGCCACTAAAGATTACGTCGCTGCTTATAAACCGAATTTTGCCTTCTATATTTCACAGGGAAGAAAGGGATTGGAAACTCTCGAACGAACGATTGCTTATATTCCTGATGAAATTCCAATTATACTTGATGCAAAAGTCGGTGATATCGGCAACACTATGAAACACTATGCAAACGCATATTTTGACCATCTGGAAGTCGATGCAATCACTATAAATCCACTTATGGGATATGATGTGCTCAAACCTTTCGAATCTTTTAAAGATAAGTACCTCTTTCTTCTTGCCCTGACCTCAAATCCATCAAATAGAGATTTTCTCAATTCAGGAAACAGACTTTATACCGAAATATGTTACAAGATCAAGGAATGGAATATGGACAATCTCGGCGTAGTCGTCGGGGCTACGAATGATGAGGAGATGAGTACTATAAGAGAGCTTTTACCCGATGCAATATTTTTGATTCCTGGCATCGGAGCACAGGGCGGAAGTCTTGAAAATGTTATGAAATTTGCAGCTGGAAAAGAGCATCCGAATATTCTAGTTAATTCATCACGGGGAATTATTTTTTCGTATGAAAAAGAGGATGAGAGGTGCTTTGAAATTACCGCAATGAAAGCGTGTAAAATCCTAATAAAAAGCATTAATGATTTATTGTGATTATATAACTAAAAAACCTATACTTTACATCCCAAAACTACAGTGATTGATTAATGGATTTCAGCCTGCTTGTGTGAAGCATATTACATCGAGTTTGTCTATATAAAAATTTTTTTGGAGTAAACCGACTATGTCGGTTTCACAGCATTGACACAGTCAATGCACTCCAAGGAGCACTCCAAAAATCAAAAGGAAAATCTGTTGAAGCACTGTGAATAAAAGGTTCGTTTGTTTTTATCATAGACTTTTCTTTTACAGTTACTGCCAACTAACAAGCGGCCGACCCTTTATTCATGGGGTTTAAGGTTTGTGATTTCTCAAAACGTGGTGCCACAGAATTAGGTGAAATGACTTGACATAGATTTAATCAGGCAAATATCTGAGTGTCAAACATAGGAGATATCGATGTTTGCACGGATAAAAAAATCAGGTAAGTATGAATATTTACAGATAGTTGAG
>DRBZ01000018.1 GCA_011043895.1 Candidatus Cloacimonadota bacterium | reverse complement strand
GTCGATCTCCCTCGTGCGGAAACCATTCAGAAGATCAACAGACGAAATGCATCCACTATTTATGTCAGCCGTTCGGGTCTTATATCTATTGATGATTTTGCAACACGGGTCGATCAGATACAGCTTGTAATGCAAAATAAGATCGCAGAAAATCCAGCTATGATAACGAGTTTTCGAACTGATAAAGATACTGAATACGGCATAATGGTAGATGTAATGAACGAACTCAAAAGGGCAAATGCTCTAAGGATTTCATTTGAAGCGCGGAAATTTAGGTAACGCAACATAAATAACTAAAGGTTCTATATTATGCAAAATAAATCTGTTAATGATCAATATGATTGGAAAAATGTTGCGAGTTCTTTTTATGAGAAATCATTATCGCTCGCACTTCTTTTGCTGCTTTTCACTTTTATGGTGTTTCCGAAGATAGAAGTGAAACCCTATCAGCACAAAGCAAAAGAAATCCAAACCATTGAGATACCACCTGAAGTTCGGCAAAAATTCAAACCACCCGAAGAAGTAAAACCTATTATTCCTCTCACAATTGAAGAAAGTGATATGGGTGATGACGAAGATATTGAAGAAATCGAAACAATCGGTCCCACCACTCTTGACCTTACCAAACCACCCCCTGTTTCCAGAGAAGGTACTACTCCTAAATTCGTTGTTCACGAAGAAGAACCGATTCCTTTGAAAAGAGTTGAGCCCGAATATCCACAGTTTGCACTAAATGCCGGTATCGAGGGCGCTGTAACCATACGAGCAGAGATTTTCGAAGATGGCTCAGTTGGTGCTGTTGAAGTTGTGAAAAGCCTTCAATCGGGTCCAGGCGGTCTTGACGAAGCAGCAATAACTGCAGTCAAACAATGGACTTTCATACCTGCAAAGAATCAGGGTAAACCTGTTGCTGTGTGGGTAACCTTTCCCGTCACATTTAAATTGTAAAGATGTAATATGAAAAATAATATTTTAATGAAGAAAGTAGGAGGTAATATGCGCTCTAAAATTGGTTTCCTGCCTGTTTTTCTGGTAGTTCTCCTCATGCTGATGCTCTCAAGTACGTTCCTTTGGGCTCGATCAGTTAATGGAGGCTCTGGCGCAGATAAAAGACTTGATATCTTTCACTATCATGATGTTGGAAACATATGGTTGCGAATAAGTAACTATGGTTTCTTTGGATCAGGCGATGACGTTGTTCCGCAATGGCCCTCCCTGGAATATCCGGGAGGATCTGGTATTGACTACCTCTACCAGGGTGCTTTGTGGTTCGGTGCATGTAAACAACGAAGAAATGACTTCGGTCAGATGTTGTATTGGCAAGATGCTGCACAAGAAACAACCGGCACCACTAACATGGGTTTCGGTAGAGTCATTGACACTCTTGTAACCGTCGGCTTTGATGGTGATGATGATTACTATGAATTCTTGCCAGCGTATAATCCGCTTGAAGAAAATGTTCTCGGACCAATGTATGATGTCTATAACCTGAGCGATGGTGTAGTTGAATCATCAATTCGTGATCAGAAATTAGGTGAAGATGATGATGGTGATGGAAGAATTGATGAAGATCCCGCTGGTTTTGCATTCCCCTATAGAAGTACTGTACCTTCACAGTTCAGTACCTTTTTACCTGGAGATAATGAGTTTAGAGGTCACGTAGATAGTATGCAATGTGAACCGGCTGAGATTCTTGCAAATATTGACATCTGGTTCCCACTCGGTTTCCTTAATCTGGGATATGAAGATCCTGACAGCATATATAACTTTGCTCAAGCTCAGGACGATGACGGAGACGGGCTTCGTGATGAAGATGGCTATCCAATCTCCGAACAGGATTACCTGGGCTACTATTATGATTATAGTCCATTTGGAACTCCTGGAGAAAGGGTAAAAGAATCTCAATCCTATTCTCAAGAACATATTCCAAATAATATCCGAGTACGACAGGTGAGTTTCCAGTGGAGCTATGAATATATTAAAAATTTAGTTTATGTTGAATTCGACATTACTAACATGAATCCGGTTGATACACTTTTTGACTGTGCAATGGCTGTGTATATGGATTGTGATGTAGGTCCTCAATCGTGGGGTGCCCAGCCACGATGCAGTGAAGATATAAGCAGCTATGTTCGTGGCGAAGGATTTGAGTTTGCATATACATATGATGCAGATACAGATGGCGGTCTTACCACAGGTTATGTTGGATCTCGTGTTTGTTCTCCTGATCCAGACGAGTTGGAATTTGCCTGCTGGACATGGGAAGTCGGTGACGGTCCGACTCATAACGTTCCCAATGTGGAACGAAATGAGAAGTATTGGCTGATGACCCATAATACAGATTCTTTTGCTCCAACGAAGTACATCTCCCTTCGTGAAGATCCACAAGCTCAATTCAATGATCCTGTTGACACTCGTTATCTCTTCGCATTCTATGGAGATATGCACGGATTCGATGCTCCCACGGACTCGAGTTGGAATCTCAAACCCTACGAAACAATGAAAATCGTTATTGCGGTATTCCCAGGTGATGATGTTGAAGAATTAAAAAGAACTGCAATTTGGTCAAAAACATTGTATGGAGAAGCTCAAACTCTTACAACCGTGGTGCTTCCTGATACATTTAAGCACTATGAGGCGCCCGGTCCACCAGATATACCAAACATGACCCTTGATCAATCTGCTGAGGGTGATACTATTTTTGTATACTGGGATAACCGCTCCGAATTCACCGTTGATAGAATGACTCTCACCAAAGAATTTGTCGGCTGGCAGAATACAATTCCATACCTTGACAGTTATGTCGATAATTACGACGTACAGTTGGCACACTACGGCTATTTCCCTGAAGAGTTTGCTCCTCAGTATACGCCGGGAGGTGTTCTCATTGAAAATCTCAATGCAAAAGTTAATCCGTGGACTGCCTTTAGATTACGACATGACTTCCAGGGTTACTCTTTGTGGAAAGCTTCCAACTCCGGTGAGCAGGATGCTTATATGAGAATGAACCGCTGGGATAAGATCGATACCCCACAAGACATGAGAGATTATAATATCTGCATGAACCTTCCTGTTGACAGTATGGAAGTATCATATGGCGGTCAGTTGGGTATTAATAATGGAATCCCAATGGAATATATTGTTGGTACTGATCCAACAAAAGACATTATCTATATAGCTGACAGTACAGTGTATTGGACTGATTACTATCATCTTGATTCGCTCTATTCCTTTGTGGATATTGTCACTGGAGACAAGGTGTTTGGAGTTCCTCTTTATAATGTGCTGGATAGCGCTGATGTAGATGTTACACCATATGCCCATCTTCCTGAAAATGAAAGACACGACAAAGAATCTCTTCTCTTTAAAAATCCCGAAATAGATGATGAACTCTATCTTGATCTCTATGATGATAAATTGATACCTCTTCCAGAACATCTTGGACAAGCACATCCCGAAGGTTTACTCGAGTTGAAAAAGAACCGGCTTTCCCGCAGATACTATATCAGTGAGATACTCTATCCTGAAAAGGGTGTTGAAAACTATTTTGCTGTCAGCTCATTTGATAGAGGTATTCCTTCACAGAGTCTTCAAGCGCTTGAATCTGGAAAAGATGGAAATCGAATAACAGTCTTTGCAGGTCCATCTGCTGCTCCCAATCTCGATAATGTCTATGTTGTACCAAATCCCTACCTCGGACAAAGCAAGTTCGACGGAAGACGTGATAAAGATGAGAACGGAGATAGAAGTAAGCGTATCTGGTTTGTAAATCTTCCTGAAAAATGCTCTATTAAGATATATACTCTTGCCGGTGACCTCGTTGATGAAATCGAACATGATGGGGTGTCAACTGTTGATGTTATCAATCCTAGTAAAGCAACTCATACTGGTATTGCTCCGGGTGGAATAGAACCCTGGGATCTCCTCTCAAAAAATGACCAGATCATTGCAAGCGGTGTTTATCTATATTCTGTAAAAGATCATGCGACTGGTAATGTTAAAGTCGATAAACTTGTTTTAATTAAATAAAGGTGGTTAACATGAAAAGGATAATTTTTGTAATATTGGCCCTTTTACTTATACCAACCTTCGTTCAGGCTGATATTTTTGCTAAAGTCGGTACTACAGGTCTTCAGTTCCTCAAAATTGGTGTTGACGCTCGTGCTATTGGTATGGCAGAAGCATATACAGCTTACACAAAAGGTGCTTCTTCATCCTATTGGAATGTTGCAGGCCTCGCATACACAAATGGCACTGAGCTGTTTGTAAACCACACCCGTTATGTTGCTGATATAAATTATGATTATTTGACCTTTGCATTCCCTACTTCCCTTGGAGTTTTCGGGATCAACGGTTCGATATTATATATGGATTGGATGGACGTAACAACTGCCGATGAATTTGGACCAAATGGAGAACAATTCACCTGCAGTAATATGATGGCTGGACTCTCTTATGCAACCATGCTTACTGACAAATTCTCACTTGGACTCACATTCAAATATCTCAGAGAAAATCTTGATGAATTTGATGTGAACGGCTGGAGTGTTGACCTTGGATCTCTCTATGCTACCGGCTGGAAAGATCTTACGATTGGTATGAGTTTACGAAACTTTGGACCAGAAATGAAATACACATTGGATAATGATGAAGATGGTCTCATTGATGAAGATCCTTATGATCTGCTTGACAATGATGCTGACGGACTTGTTGATGAAGACAGAGAAGAACTCTCTTTTGCACTTCCCATGAATTTCTCTCTTGGAATCGCAATGAATATTCTTGAAAGCAAAATGCAGTCATTAAATGCTGTATTCCAGGTTGACAACTGTGTTGACAGACTCGAAACCTACAATGCTGGACTTGAATACAGAATCGGCACCTTCTTCCTTCGCGGTGGATATCAATTTAATCTTGATGCTCAAACAGCTTCGTTTGGACTTGGTTGGAAACTTCCTACTTCCTTTGCTGTTATGGATATTGATGCTGCTTATACTCCTTTTGGTGACTTAGAAGAAAAAATGGATGGTAAATTTCTTACCGGACCATTACGTCTATCTGTAAAAATGAAATTTTAGTAATTAATCATTAAATGATGGAGGATTAAAAAAATGAAAAAAATTGCTATGCTTAGTATGATGCTCCTCGTGCTCGCAGGAATGGTTTGGGCTAATGATGTCCAACAACCAGTGAACAATAAAGCCATTGTTCCTATTGAAGCACCTAAGCATCTCAAGGTTGCCACACAGAACAGAAACAATGGCAACTTCGACGTTCCTGATTGGGAATTCATTCAGGAACCTACGTCCCTTGCAGGTTTTACTAGCTACTATGACTATATGCCAGGTAGTTATTGCGGTCGCCCTCTTGCGTGTCAACCAGATGCGTACGGTGGTGTTTACTTTGTCTTCCACGGTCGTCCAAACACGACTGACAACAGAAGAGTATATTGGGCATACGTTCACCCAGGTGGATCAATTGAATATGCCACTATTACTACTTCCGACACATGGCAGGGTTATCCTGGAATAACCATGCATCCCGCCTCCGGTGATCCTATCGCTTCATGGCACGATATTATGGAATCTGCAACTCCTGAAGATACGAACACACGAGTAACTTTTGATGATTACGGTCTGCTCTTCATTCCTGGTTTCTGGAAAACTCCCGTGACCTTTGATCAGCCAATTCCTTATGTTGACGAGTATATCTGGCCCTATATGCACATTGGAATGGCACCGGATTATGCTACAACCGGAAACTATCGTGTATATCAAACCAGCCAGCAGAATCCAGATGGTGAGATTGAACATGATATTCTTCGCTGGATTGATGTTCCTCAAGACTCCTACGTTTATGGTGACCTTGATATCATGCTTGATAAGAACAACTGGTCAGATCCAGTGAATATTTCACGTGACTGGTCAGATCCAGCCACTGGTCTTTCCTGTCGTCCTTATCCCTCCTATGCAGTAGATCCATTCAATGCAGGACATATCGCAATTTTCGGTTATGCAGGATACACTAACGGATTAATCGGACTCGAAGTCGTTCCACAAGGTTTTTACGTATGGGATTCCTATGACGGTGGCGAAACCTGGGACTATGCAAACTTCCATTCATATCAAACAGATGTTGGCATGTATAATGAATATGTGCTTTATGCTGTAGATAACGTTCCTGGATTTACTATTGACGACGTGCTTCTTGATGAGCTTCATGTGTGGATCGGATGGCCAGGTAACCAACACTCAACTCATAGAACAACAACTTTTGATAGCGAAGGAAATCTACACCTGCCTGAACAATTCTGGATTTGCTCTGTTGATACTGTAGCCGCGAGTGCATCCTACTGGCCTTATTACGAGTTCCAGTACCAAGCTGAAGTTGTGTATAAAACTGACGGCACTTGGGAAATTCGTGAAGTACCAAATTTGCCAGGAATCGATGCAATGTCTGGTCACAGTGTTCCATGGGAAATTGAAGCTGTAAGCGGTGACACCTTAGTCTACCCCTGGAGGACTTATCCGTTCTCTATAGCCGCTGATGTTGGTTTTCATGAAAACACACAACGTAATGCTGCCTGTGTCACACAACCATGGATGGTTCAAGTGTGGGATGATGGCACAAAAACACTTTATGCAGAAGATGCAATACCAGGATATGATGCATATGCGACTCATCCAATTCTTTATGTTTCCGCAACAAATAACAATGGTGAAAACTGGAGTGCTCCAATTGAGCTTTCTGATATCTTCAGCACAGCATTTCCAGGTTTTTCGGACATGATAACCATGTATCCGTACATTAATCCCACGATCAAAGACCTTGGTGATGGCTGGGGACAGATTGACATGTTCTTCTTTGATGATAATGACTACGGTAGCTCGATCCAAAATATGGGTCCCGTAACCGGTGGTGAAATGGTGTACTGCTCATTCAAGATTGATTTTGCTGGTATGACTTATTCAACTGATCCTTCACAGCCGCAACCAGAACCAACCCTTACCCTTCGCAATGTTCCCAATCCATTCTTCTCACACACAGAGATCCAATTCGCAGCTTCAGTCGGCGTGGAAAACGCAAAAGTCACTATCTATAACACTAGAGGTCAGCTGATTAAAACCATCGATACAATTGCTGATTCTCATACTGCAGGACATGCAACATGGGATGGTACTGACCAATATGGTAATGATGTCGCAAACGGAATTTACTTCTATAAAGTAGAAACCAATGGTGAAACAATTACCAAAAAGATGATGCTTAGTAGATAAGTAAAATCTTACATTATATATAAGCCTGTTCGTCCATCGAGCAGGCTTTTTTTTATTTTACAATCAACCAGGGATACCCCCCAAATTTAGGCACACATTTTCTGAATGGTGCATTAATAAAGGATTTGCGGTAAAATTATGATGGAAAATTACTTTTAGAGAAACTGCTGTTTTTATCAACACTTGCTGTTGTCACCCTGAGCCGCCAGCCGGCGGAGAAGGGTCTGTCGCACTTCGATCCGACTTCATTCCATTTCGCCGAGATAAAGAACCTCAGTGTGACAATGCTTTCAGATATTATATTCATATCCTATTTC
>DRBZ01000110.1 GCA_011043895.1 Candidatus Cloacimonadota bacterium | reverse complement strand
CTGTCAAATTTTACGATTTTTACTAAGAAAAAATGTTCAAAATTGTTACACAAGGTTCCGATCTCATGTAATGAAGTCATCAGCAATTAATGCGGGTTGATTTCAGATTTCAGATTGTGGATTTCAGATTTCAGATTTGCGATTGTGGATTGATAATAAATGTATTAGCACAGTTTCCAATTTCAAATTTCAAGTTTCAAATTTCTCAAATCCTGCAACACGCTTGTTATGCAAGAAATAAGTGTGCCATTGGCGCTCATACCACCGGTTCAAGGGAATCAGAAAGCCAGGTATTCAGGTAGCCGTCCGATGATCGTTTCTGAGCCAGCTTTAACAATAATGTGGTCAGGCGAGTGTGTGGGCGTGGCCAATTCAGGGCACGGGCATAGGCGCGGAATTCATGCGCAAGCTTTAATGGCACGAGACGCATTGCGCGCTCGACCTGCTCCTCTCCGCCCATACGGAGGGTCTCGAGATACACATCTAACACGGTTTCTACAGAAGAAAGTTTATACGCATCATTAAGAAGTCTATCGGGACTGAAGAGTGGACAACCGACGGTAGCCTCCTCCCAGTCGAGTAGTATTGCACATCCATTGTCCAGCATGATTGCATTGCTTCCGTTCACATCTGGGTGATCGAGCGACGGCGGAATATCAGCCAATGCATCAGCGTCAAGTTGGAGTTGCGGCTGTGCGTCACGTAGCCACTGGACCAATTCGATTGGCTGGTCCGACAGATCGTCCTCGAGCAGGGCACTCGGTACTCTGCGCACATCGAACACCGGTAACCGCGTGAGATCTAACTTTGAGACAGCCGACTGAACCCGTGCGAGCTCATGCGCTGTGGACTTAGGCGCTTCTGGCGTTCCCACCGTCTCTGCAGTGGCTCCTTGAATGTTCTCGAAGAGCGTCCAGAGTTGACCATCCACCATCTCGCTTGCAATCAGTTGCGGTGCACCTTTGGGCACGATTCGTTCGAGAAGGGCATGGACGCCGGTTACCTGCGGAAATAGTGGAGTATAGCTGGCCTTGAGAACGACACTACCGAAACGTGCCGTCACACCCCACCATTTGGTCTGAAGGATTTCCGGGGTATCTACTTCATGCCCACAGGCAGAAGAAATCCACCGTAAGACGGCGTCTAGTGCGATGTGCTCGTTGGGCCACGATGTTTGGTCGTTCATAAATATTCAATCTCCAAAGTTACTATTGCTGGTCAAAGTCGAGGTACTCGATTCCACAAACAAGTCTTCTTTGGCTTTAGCACTTAATGTCTTGCATCTGCCGCGCCCGTCTTTTTGGGAGCGGAGCTGTTTGTTACGCCTATTCTTTCTGAAATTAGTTTCATTATCTTTAATAATTTTTCAATTAATTCAAATTTGTTATTCAACGGTTAATGGTATGGTGCCGTGCAGGATTACAAAGAAATTCCATATCAGTTTATACTGACCTTTTTCACAAGCCCAAACGCCTGAAAACCGCTGAAACCCGTATGCACTGGCTGTTATTCAAGTTCAATAATTTGTATTGCTTTATCGACTAATAACTTAAATTTTTCTAAGTTTTCTCTATCTTTTAATTCATAATGCATTGGCACAACTTTTTCAGGTTTTATTCGATTAACTATCATCGCGGCTTCAGCTTCATTCATGGTTAGATTATCACCACCTATTGGGACTAAAGCTACATTAATATTGCTTATTTTATTCATTTCCGGAATGTAATCCGTATCTCCCGCATGATAAATTCTTATTCCATTATGCAATGTCAAAATAAAACCTACATTCTCTTTTGACTTAGGATGAGCCTTAATCCAAAGAAAAACAGATTTTGTATTGTATGCCGCAACAGTTTCAAGTTCAAAACCTTCAAGTTTTAATACATCACCTGGTTTCACAACTATAATTTCATTTTCGATATCTTTTAATTTGTTAAAAACACCTTTTGAACAAATAATCTCAGTGGTCGGTTTTACTATTTTCTTTATATCTCTTAGTGAAAAATGGTCAGGATGAGAATGAGTTAACAATATATAATCGGCTTTCTCTGTATCAGCTATTTCAACAGGGTCTATATAAACTAATTTATCATCTGTTTTCAACAAGAAACTAGAAGGGAAAAAATGAGATTTATTGACCTTTATAGTGCCCCAAGTAGATAAACTTGTTTTTTTAGAAATACTAATCTGTTGTACAATCGGATTTCTTTTTTCGCTTACTGTAATTTTTATCATAATACATCCATTAATTATTAATAATATCGAGATAATTATTAACAAACTTATATTTTTATATTTTTTTTCAACCATTTTTATAATTCTTCCAATTATTTTCAATATAATTTATATTACTTTTTACAGTCAAGACTTTTGCTTCACATAGGCGTAATGTATTGCGTGTGTCACGATTCATTTTGCTTTTCTTCTTGTTTATTGTGGGCACGCTTGTTACAGGCATCTTCCTCATTTTAAAAACAACATTCGTTTAGTTTCAGAAAATTCTTTACCTGATTTTAATCGAAAGAAATAAATTCCACTGGAAACAGGTTGACTGTTCTCATCTCTAGCATCCCATACAATTTGTTGATTTGTAGAATTATTGATTTGGAGATTTGAAAAAGTTTTAACTTTCTGACCTTTCAGATTATAGATTATCAATTCGGTGTCCTCGGTGTTTACGGTGTTTAATTCAAACGAGATCGTTGTTGTAGGATTGAACGGATTGGGATAATTCCCGAGAAGCTCTATTCTATTGGAAATAATTTCTTCTTCAACTTCGCTATTCTCAATTAGAGTTAAAGTCCTCAATGCGATCAAACTATCTCCGATACTATCAAAAATCGTCAGCATCAGATCATAATCTCCTTCTTCCAAACCGGAGGTATTCCATTCTGCAAGAATACCGTCATCAACTTGATTAGCGGATTCTTCAATTTGCGTCCAGATAAAACTTCCGGCGACAGACCAGTAAAGTTTGTATTGCTCAAAAGCAACAGGATTTTCGGGACCTGGCTCAATCCAGGCAGAGCCAAATATATCGACCGTTTCTCCAGTCATTACCGTCGAAGGACTGTCAATTGCTGCAAACATAACCAGTGCTGCATCTGCGGCAATAGGTAAAGGGTCTAAATAACTGTTTACACAAAGAAGGTTTGACTGATTGGTTGCAATGTTGACTTCCTGCCAGGGACATTGTGTTATTATCTCTGAATCGACAATAAGAAATGTTCCCATATCCAATGTATAAACATAATATGAACTAAATCCATCTATGAAAGATACAAAGGAATTTTCTGCCGCACCCATTAACGCTTCACCTTGACCTCCGCCATGGTGACTTCCGGTTACATAGGCTTCCGAATTTCCGGAACCTGTGATTTGAGCAAATTCGCAAGAATCTACATAGAGAATTGTATTATCCATCGGAAACCACCACCAATAATTGATGTGAGTATTAACGAGTTGAAAATATCTATCATAAACAGGAATTCTAAAATTGCTGTAAAGAGTATCTTGTTTGATTCCCTCCACGCTCGCAGTTCCGGTGCCGGTCATACGAATGGTTGAACCGCATAATTGTGAATCGTTCACAATAACGGAGCAAGCAGGGAATGTTTCTATTGCCCAGGTACAAAATGCACAAGAATCTGCAACAAACTCATAATCGATCCCATTCACTCCGGCAGCAGAATCGGAGAACTCAAAATGATCAACCCAATAACCATTAGGAAAAGTAATTGTAATATCAGAGCCATCAGGTGCTTGAAACTCCGACATAATGCTGTTACATCGAGTAAGATGCACAGAGCAAGAATCCCTTATCCTGAACTGTCCGGCACAGTTAATATCCTCAAGGATCATCCCGCAGTTATCCTCAATTTTTTTAACCGACCAGACAGGAAATTCTGTCCGTTGAGCAATGAATGTAGCATCGTCATATAAATAAGTGCTGTGCATAATCCCATTACAATCAAAAATAGCATCTGTAATTTCAAAATGAGATTGATCGGTAAGATAAAGAAGGTATTGATGATAATAATATTGGTTAAAAAAGAGATGTGCATTGTTTCTGAAAATCGCCTGTCCCTGATCTTGCATATATAAATGACCGGAAATGGTGAGTTGTGCATTATCGACAAGAAGCGTGCCTTCACCGATGATGAAAATGTTGCCATCCTGTTCGTAATCCGAATATATGAATAATGTATCTGTTCCAGGACCGATATAAAGAGTTTCTCTTTGGTTATCCTTTTCAAATTTTTTCCTATCCTGTAAAATGGCTGTATCCCCAAAACTGAAGGAAGATTCATTTTTGTTGATATTTCTTTTTTCTTCAATTCGAGTGAACTTACTACAATTATACCAATGGTTAAGAATGACTCTATCAATCTTATCCTGTGGAAAAGTTGATGAAGTTTGAGCAAGACAAAATGAAACAAATACGAATGAAATTATCATTATAAAAAGTATTATTTTTTTCATTGTTTTATCATCCAATTCTATTTTAGAAGCAGCATCCTTTTAGTTTCGGAAAAATCGTTCCCTGCTTTTAACCGATAGAAATAAATTCCACTTGAAACAGGTTGATTGTTTTCATCAGTTCCGTTCCAGATTATATGGTGAAGCGACTCCATCGCTTTTGCATCAACGCAATTTATGCAGTCGAAAATCTTCACTTTTTGACCCTTTATGTTGTAAATTTCAAGAGTCACAAAATCGGAATTTTGTGTTACTGAAAAAGAAATTGTTGTTGTTGGATTGAACGGATTAGGATAATTCCATATTTGAATATTTTGAGAATTTTCCATTACAATTTCTTCATCGATTCCTGTAGTATTTCTTACAGGCAAAATTAATTTAGAAGGATGTTCTTCATCGTGATAAATTTTATTAAGAGCGATTAAAGTATCTCCGGGAACATACATTTCTCCGCCGTTATTAAGGTTAAGATGAAAGCGGGGATAGTTTGAAGAAGATATACAAATCCTAATTTTATGTCCCTGCAGGAAAGTTAAAGCAGTATGGGCAATTTCAATTGTAACTGGATATATTTCACCCGGAATCATAAGTTCTTCCTGTGCAAAAGAATTACGAAACCGCATTCGCCTGATTCCATCCATAACCAGCATCGACCTGCCGTCCGGATACACATCACAAAGTCTTACTGTGAAATCCGTATCGAGGCAATCTGAAGAGACATATAATTCCGCACTTATTGCTCCATCTACAGTTAAATTATTTTCGAGAGGTGCTGTTGTGAATAAAACAGCATCATCCCGATTTTCCACAAGCCAACGTTGGTCGTAAGGTCCGTGTAATAAAAAATAACTGATCGGTTCACCACCAATCGTGGGAGAAGGATCTCGAGGATCATAATAGAATGAATCCGGAAGACAAGTATTTGAAGGGATCTCTGTGGAAAGAACATTATCGGAATGTAGATAAAATGATGTTGGAGTAATATCATCGAGAGGCCAAGCATCTGCATCGATCCATTCATCCGTTCCCATCTGGTAATAACGAACCGTTGGCAGATCATCGTAACCATTGGGAATTCCACGCAGCCAATAATCGAAGAAATTTAAGGCATTGGTTTCCGGAACTCCTGCTGCCAGGGGATATGAAAGTTGACCCTGTATTTCTTCTCCAAGATGACAATGATGCCAGGGACCAATTATTAATTTGTGATGTTCCCTGCCATTGATTCCGCCGATTGTGTGAAGATCATTAAAAAATTCAAAGATAGCATATTCGTGGCTGTGATGGTCATACGAACCAGCCATCAATAACATTGGGACATCGATTTCCTGTGGATAATATGTAAGGTATTCAATCAAAATCCAGAAATTATCATAAATCGGATGTTCCAAAAAAACATCGATATCATAACCAAGTAATTCCAGAGTTTCTATGTATGATTTTCTGAGGACACCACCAAGATAATACCTTTGGTAATATTGTTTGGATTCGGCAAAGATCGGAACACAACAAACCAAATGAGGTGGATGCTCTCTTGCGGTTTGATATTGTACTTGTCCAACTGCAGAAATTCCCCACATTCCAATAACTCCGTTAGACCAGCTTTGCTCTGCAATCCATTCCACACAATCGTATCCATCTTCGCCATATTTTACAGAATCTGTATTTGCCCCTGAAGAACCATGAAAACCTCGCCAATCAACGATGCAGAAAGCATAATCTTCTGTTTGCAAGGGAAGTCCGTTTTCTTGATACCAATCTTTATTATAAGGCGTTTTTATAAGGATAACAGGAAATACTTGTGTTGTATCGGGAGAGTAAACATCGGCTGCAAGGAATTCTCCATCTCGCATCGGAATCCAGGTTGTGAAAAAATCATCGGAAAAAGCATTCACAGAAATCAGTAAAATTAAAAAAAATATTAAATTTGATTTATTATTCATCATTTCCTCTTGTTCAATAAGAAAATTTATTGTCGCAATTTCTGATCCATTTTTTTAGTTTAACGTATCTCAAAGTTGCCTGTAATGTTTGGCAGCTGCCACGCCATCCCAAAATTATATCTCAACTTTCATACAAAATTCCAACCCAAAATGACTTGAAAACTTTGATACGAATTCTGGCGTGGAGTTGTTTGTTAGGCGGTGTTATTTTATTCATGGATTACAAACTCCTTAACATCTCTGCGAATACTCGGTTTGGGATATTCTTTTGAATAGCCAACACGCAGGATGAATTGAACAAGTTTTGAAAGACCAAAGGAATCCTCAAGCTGTTCCTTCCATGGGGACTCCTCTATCAACTGTGACATAGGGTGAACGGCAATCTTTAATTCTGTGCACTTCAGCGCCAACCTCTCGAACTCTCTTCCTGCCTGAAGTAGAGACGGAATCGATATATCATCACTCGTTATGACAATAAAGCCAGCACAGTTGTTTACCTGATTTTTAACTTTCTCAACTCCCTTGCTGCGAAAAGATTCGGACAGGGCACTCTTTTTGCTCATAAAGGAATACCAGAAGAACTTTGCTATACCTGACACTCCTAGCATCTCAGGCGTAAGTCCGTTTCCTCTCTTACTGGCTTCAGAGCGTGAAAACCTCAGCCACTCCGCCAGTTCCTTCTGTTTCTCATCATCGAATGCCTGTTTTCTATTGGCCTCTATTAAGCTCCTGGCAATCCATTCTCCTTCTTTGCTTTCTCTTGGGAAATAGGTAAGGTGGTCGGGTAGAAGTTCTTTGAGTTCATCTAAATGTGAAGGTTGCAAATCTTTCTTATCATATGGATTTCTGTTAGTGGTTCTCGTTTTCATCAACTCCAGTTTATTGTCTTCTTGTGGAGGGCATTCAATCAGTTTCACCTTAAGGATATTTGTATCCTTAGGGTTGGTTGCCAAGATTTCTGTTTGCGCCTCAAAACCAAATGCAAGAGCGGCTTGACCCAGGTTTTCCCAAAAAGCACCTATCGAAAGCAAAAGCTCTCGGTTATCTGTATCAACTTTTGGGAGCCATCTGGTTGAATCAGACTGGATTACAAACTCTGAGTCTGAGATAATTTTTACTCTCCATGGTTGGGTATTATGAGAGCTTGGGGCAAGCGAAGCATATCCAAGAATTTGTATCATATATTCTGGAATACTTGTCATTTCAGCCTCCTTTGTTAATATTGAAAAGTTTTTGCGCTTTACTGTTCCACAGCTTAACAGGCTTATAACAAAAGCTACGGATACGCTTGTGAAACAAAGAGATGTGATTAAAGTCTTCGTTTTCATTTTCCTCCTTTTGATGCACTATAAGGCATTTCACTTAACG
>DRBZ01000015.1 GCA_011043895.1 Candidatus Cloacimonadota bacterium | reverse complement strand
GCTCGAATTGATCAACAGGTTATTTGCGTGTAAAAATCCCTTCTTCTGTCCACATGGACGCCCGACAATTATAGAAATAACATTTGAAGAATTAAAAAAACGGTTTAAGCGCATTTAAAAAAAGCCCGAAGCATAAATCTTCGGGCTTAAATTTTACTTCTCAGCTTATCTTATCACCATCACTTTATGTACTTCTTCAACATTATCAGTTGAGAGCTTGGTGAAATATACACCGCTGGGAACATTGTTACCATGAAGATCTTTACCGTCCCAGGTAATTGAATGACTGGTAGCCATCATATTCTGATCTGCAAGTGTTCGAACAAGCTGTCCCTTTACATTGTATACATCAACTTTCACATGAGCTGCTTCTTTTAGGGCAAATGAGAAGGTAGTTGAGTTGATGAAAGGATTTGGTGCACTTACAAATGATCCCATTACTGATGGCTCATCGACAGAAACACCACCGCCAAGCAACCAGTCGATCATATCTCCAAAGATATCGTTCTGGGTTGTAGGATCGTCAATTGCAGCCCAGGCCAGAGATGAAAAGATAGATCTAAACACACCATTGTCTGTCTGAGTTGCACACATGCCTGCAGGAGCAGGGGCAGTAACCTGGAACAGACCTATGGCATCAGTGGTAAAGGTCAGGATTTGATCGACATAGAGACCTTCTTTTGCAGTGGTGAAGATATCAGATGCAGTAAAACTGTAACCTTCAACACAGGATCCGGTAGCTCCGTCAACAGAAAGCACATCAGGATCTTCGATGAACCACATATCCTGGCTTACAGAAGCAAGACCAAGATAATCATAAGGGAATTGACCTGGATTTAATGCACCTGCACTGGGATAAGAAGCCCAGAGGTAGTCCTGACCAGCAAAGAAAAGGGAACCACCACCATCAAGGTAGGATGCAACTTTTGCTTCGGATTCTGGAGTCATGCAGTCATCACCATAGTAACCCCAGCACTCACCACTGAACCATATAATACAATCATACAGTTGCATAGTCGCAAGATCAGGTGTGATAAGATCAGTTCCAACCTGATAGTATGTGTAGGTATACCCATTGGCGATCAACGCAGTTTCATACCATGGCCAGCAATCAGTGTAGCCACCTTCGCTTAGATCGTGGTCCACTACAAGGATGTCTGCATTTACTACTGATGCAGCAAATAAGCTAATAAATAAAATTGTGAGTAATTTTTTCATGCTTCGTTACTCCTTTTGTTAATGTTTTTCCATTTTGAATGTTTCCCTATCAAAGAAATGAACATCTTCGTATTTAGACATCTGTAGTTTATCATATCTAAACCTCTATAAATATAGAATATTTAAGCAAAGCTGCAAAATCTACGTCAACATTTTTTTTTATCTTGATGAAAAAACTGTCAAGAGAAAAGATTGACACAAAGAAAACGAAAGTTTGTGAGCTCACAATTATGACAAGAGATACTATAAGAAACTTCTGTATAATCGCTCATATCGACCACGGAAAATCAACCCTGGCTGACAGATTTCTTGAAATTACCAAGACAGTCGAAAAGCATACAGTTGATCAAATCCTGGATGATATGGACCTTGAGCGAGAGCGTGGAATAACTATCAAAGCTCATCCGATACGCATGAAATATACCTATGAAGGAAAAGAGTATATTCTTAACCTTATTGATACTCCTGGTCATGTTGATTTTTCCTATGAAGTTTCTCGAAGTATTGCATCATGTGAAGGTGCCATCCTCCTTGTTGATGCAACACAAGGCATAGAAGCCCAGACTCTTAGCAATCTCTACATTGCTCTTGATTATAATCTTGAAATCATCCCTGTAATTAATAAGATCGACTTGCCTGCAGCAAATATTGAAAGAAGAATTCATGAATTGGCAAATCTGCTTGGAGTAGATGAGGGTGAAGTTCTTGCAACAAGTGCAAAAGTGGGAACTGGTGCAGAAGAGATTCTTAAAGAAGTCATAAAGAAAGTTCCTCCCCCATCTTCGAACATTAATGAAACACGCGCGCTGATCTTTGATTCTCAATATAATCAATATCGTGGTGTGGTTGTGCACATCCGATTGTTCGACGGTTGTCTCAAGCGAGGTGATGAGATCATGTTTTTCTCCACCAAGAAAAAATATGAGATCGAAGACATCGGTTATTTCTCAATGAAAATGGAACAATGTAAAAAACTCGAATTTGGTGAGGTTGGTTATATTATTGCCGGCATAAAGGGGGTGCGGGAAGCAAAAGTTGGCGATACCCTTACACTGGCTAAGAATCCTGCATCAAAACCGCTTCCTGGTTTCAAAAATCCTAAACCAATGGTTTTCAGTGGTATCTATCCGCTGGATGGTGATGATTATAATAATCTACGCGATGCTCTTGCAAAGTTCCAGTTGAACGATTCATCCTTTGCGTACGAACCGGAAAATTCAGCAATCCTTGGATTTGGTTTCCGCTGTGGATTTCTGGGTATGCTGCATCTTGAGATCTTTAAAGAGAGAATAAATCGTGAATACGACATTCCTATAATATCTACAACTCCAAGTGTTATCTTCAACGTGATCATGAATAATGGTGATGTGAAGAAGATAGACAATCCCTCACAGATGCCAGATGAAGCTGATATCGATTATATAGAAGAGCCGATCATGGCATGTGAAATTCTTGTGCCAAGCGATTATATCGGGAATATTATGCAACTTGCTCAGGAACGAAGGGGTATTCAAAAACACATGGAATATATTGATGAAGACCGTGTCAGTATCGAATATGAATTTCCTCTCATTGAGATCCTCTATGATTTTTATGATAAGCTAAAATCAGTCAGTCGAGGATATGCCTCCTTTGATTATGAATATAAGGAACATAGAAGATCCGAAGTAGTAAAAGTAGATATTCTTGTGAATGGCAATCGAGTCGATTCGATGTCCTTTATGACTCATGCAGATAAAGCGTATGCCTGGGGTAAAAGTATTACAGAAGAACTTTCGAACATCATTCCACGGCATCTTTTTAAGGTTGCCATTCAAGCAGCAATAGGCAGCAGAATAATTGCACGAAGTACAATTAATGCTATGCGTAAAAATGTGACCGCAAAATGTTATGGGGGGGATATCACACGAAAAAGAAAACTATTGGAAAAGCAGAAGAAGGGTAAAAAAAGGATGAAAGAGATCGGTCAGGTGAGTATTCCACAGGAAGCATTCCTTGCTGTGCTGAAAGCTGACAGAAGCTGACAATCTTACCACAGAGAGTACAGAGAAATAATCAACAGAAAGTTTCTATTTTTTAATTTCCAACCTCAAATTTACTCTACAACAAACTCTCCAATATCCCACCAGGCTCCCTCATCATCACCATCGCCGGTAAATTCGTAAGGACCATAGAAATAGGATGTGTTGCTCAAGATAATTTCTATCATTGCAGTTGTCGGATTTATCTCGCTATACCCCTCATAGAAATGAGCTTTTACATGCCAGGTTCCACTACTAACAGGTTGTTGTAAAAAGATTTCTGGTCCATAGCCATCATCATCCATTATTTGGAGCTGTCCATCCGGAATGCCATACACATCTCCATAAAAGCAATAATTCCCAAACGGATCCCATACATGAAGATCAACATCAGTATTGTCTGTATTCCAGGTCAGTTCGATTTGAAGTGTTGGATCTTCCGCACTCCAATATACAGTTAGATCTTCTGAAATTCCAGTATTACCAAAGCTGTTTGTTGCTCGTAGGAATAATTCATTCACCACATCATACACGGTTATATATTCATGGAAATCACCAAATTCATCGACACTAACAGTCTGCTCATTTCCATTGATATTCAGGATAGCATAATCTCCCAAAAATTCATTAATATACCCTGACAGAAAGAACTGATCTTCATAAATAACATCTCCATTTTGGGGTGAATCGATAAAAATCTCAGGTGTCGGATAGGTTGGTTCCTCAAGATAATAGATTATTGTTGTATCTCTATTCACATATAACTCTTCCCATATTTCATTGAATCCTTTTAGATAAACTCCAATTACATAATTTCCTGCTGACAGATCTTGAATTGTGTAAGGAGTTGTATAGTCGAGTTTTAATCCATTCAAGTATATACTTGCACCATCAGGATAGGTATCCATTGCAATTGAATATTCTGAGGGATATTGCTGCTGATTGCCATAGATTTTCCATGTATTACTGAATTTTTTTAAATAAACCAGGTCCGTGAACATCCCGTCGATGGGAACAGAATAAACTATCCCATCCCAGTCTATTGTGAAAGATACTACTGCAAAATCACCAAGAAGTTGAATCGAAGCAAATGAAAGGATTTCGACTTCCTTCCCAAGACGATCATACCAGAGATTTCGTTCCTCGAAATAATCCACTCCATCATTCAGAAAATCGTTGCTAAAGTACTCCATTATCCCATCAACATCGAACATTGTATATTCATCAAATATCTGCAGAATCACATTTTTGATCTTGTTAAGTTCTTCCTCATTATCCTCATTTTCTGTATATTCAAAAATACATGCTGAAAGTAAAAAGACCACAGCCAACAGAAAGAGATATTTCCTTATGTCACACCCCCGTTTTATAGAAAAAAATTTCATGTGTATATTCTAGTATTACTGCATTCTTCTGTCCATTTTTTTTTGAGATAAATCTTCATGAAAGGTATTATTTAATCGAAATTTCTTTCCAGAAACTTTTCCCGGTTCCAAGCCCTTTGATATGAAAAATATCGCAGATTGTTTCACCTACATCCGCATAGGTTTTTCTTGTACCGAGATTGATACCGCTCCGAATATTTTTCCCATAAACCAATATAGGAATGTATTCACGGGAGTGATCCGTACTTGGCGTTGTAGGATCGCATCCATGATCAGCGGTAATGATAAGAATATCATCCTTATTTAATAAATCCATAAGTTTAGGTAACCATGCATCAAAAGCTCTGAGCCCTTTTGCAAAATCTTTATAATTATTTCGATGACCCCACAGCGTATCAAAATCAGAAAGATTTGCAAAAATTAATCCTCCTTGTGTGATACCTTTGAAATATTCTAAAATTTTATCCATACTCTCAGGATTATGAGGAGTATGTGTAGATTCGGTTATACCCTGAAAATTAAAAAGATCCTCAATCTTACCAACACCTATGACAGGAATATTATTTTCTGAAATTAGATCAAGCACGGTTTTTGATGGTGGTTTTACTGAAAAATCTTTTCGTGCACCTGTGCGAGTGAACTCACCATTTTTCGCTCCAATAAAAGGTCTGGCAATAACACGACCTACGCTATTCTTCCCCACAAGGATTTCCTCTCGTACAATTTCACACATCTTATAAAGTTTATCAACGGGATATATCTTCTCATGAGTCGCAATCTGAAAAACACTGTCAGCAGAGGTGTACACAATTGGATAATGAGTTCTCAGGTGTTCTTCACCCAGCTCATTGATGATCTCTGTTCCCGAGGCAGGTTTATTGCCAAGTACGCCTTTGCAGCCGGTAAGGGCAATGAATTTACAAATGATGTCATTCGGAAAACCGTTCGGATAAGTCGGAAATGGATGCTTGTTGATAATCCCCATTAGCTCCCAGTGACCGGTTGTGCTATCTTTACCGGCAGATCGTTCTGCAGCTTTACCGAAATCACCTATGGGATTTTTAACTGGTGGTATGCCTTCAATTTGTAGTATATTTCCCAGTCCAAGAGATTTCATAACAGGAAGATTAATCCCACCTACTTTTATTGCAAGATTAGCTAATGTATTACTTCCAGAATCGTGATACTGATCAGCATCTGGTAATTCACCAACTCCCACGCCATCCATTACGATGAGGACTACTCTGGGAATTTTCATAGATTTTCGTAGAATATCTCAATCGTTGCCTGCTCACGTAAAGACCTGATAAAGTGTAATAATTCAAGTTCTCCTGAAATCTTTTCGAGCTGTTTCTTTAATGAGTCTTTTATATCATCAAATGCTGGTATTCTGGCTTCTTCTTTCTCCAGTAACTTAACAAAATGAAATCCAAAATCTGTAGAAATCGGACCGGCAACTTCTTCATGTTTCATAGAAAAAATAACATTCTCAAGTTCTTCGACGAGATCACCCTTTGATACAAACCCGAGATCACCATTTTTCTTGGCACTTGGACATTCTGAGTACATCATAGCAAGTTCGTAAAAATCATGATTCTCATAGAGTTTATTACTCACTTCCTCAAGCTTGGAAAATGCATGTGGATCCTTATTGCTGATAAGGATATGACAAATCCGAGCACGTTCAGGATATTTAATCTGTTCCTTGTGATTCTCGTAGTATTCTTTGATATATTCAGGTTTTATACTTACTGAATCTAGAAAATTTTGTTTAATGAAATTCTTGATTTTCAAACCATTGGCAATGTTCTCAAGAAGCTTATCAACTGAAATATTATATTTAGCCAGATCTTTGATAAAATCCTCATGGGAATCATATTGAATTTGAAGCTCCTGAAAAAGTTTGTGAACGTCTCTATCATTGACGATCACTTCGTGTTTATTACACTCCTGCATAAGAAGCCAGGCGTCGATCAAATTATTAACTGCAGTCTCTTTGATCTGCTTGGATGGTTCGTTAAGATGCTTCTCTCTGAGTAGTTGAAAAAGCTCAGCCATATAATCGCTGCGTAAGATCTTGTAGTTATTTACTATTGCAACATGGTTCATCGTGTCCCAGAAACTCCAAAATACGTTTTTTTATATCAAATAAGCTAAGGTTCGAGGTGCTTATTGTCAAATTGATTTCCTGCTTTCTGAACCACGTAAGCTGTCTTTTTGCATAATTCCTCATATGTTGTTTGATGAGATCTATTGTTTCAATCCACGTATGTAAACCATCTTGAAAATCAAAAAATTCTTTATACCCGAGGGAGTTTAATCCTGGGCTGTTCTTTGAATATCCCATTAGCAGCAATGCTTTAAATTCGTCATATAAACCACTCTCGAGCATCTCATTAACTCGGGAATTTATTCTTTGATATAATTTTCCTCTCTCCTCTGTCAGTAAAATAGTATATGCATTGTATCGTTTTTTATAAGAATCTCTTTGCCAATAATATGATATCGGTTTTCCTGTATATCTGTAAACTTCAAGTGCTCTAATGATACGGTTTCCATCATTAGATTCTATTTTATTAGCAGCAATTTTATCAATTTTTTGTAACTCTTTGTATAATGTATAAAGTCCTGATTCGACAATTTCTTTCTTGAGGTCAGATCGAATTTTTTTAGGGATTTCCGGGATTTTACATAATCCTTGCAGTAATGAAGAAATGTAGAATCCAGTACCCCCCACAATAAAAGGAACCTTCTTTTTATTGTTGATCTCTTTGATTTTTGCATCAGCTGATTTAATAAATAAACCAGCAGTAAATTTTTCATCTGGAGATATGATATCAATCAGATGATGTGGAATTTTTTTCAATTCGTCTTGAGTAGGTTTTGCAGTTCCGATATTCATATACTTATATATCTGTCTTGAATCAGCAGAAATTATTTCTCCGTTGAAATGTTGGGCAAGTTTTAAAGATAATCCGGTTTTTCCTACCCCTGTAGGGCCACAGATAACAATTATTTTTTGTGATTTTTTTTTATTGTCCACAGTTAATTCTTATTAGGATATGTTCCCAAACGGGGGTTTGGGAACAAGACAGAAGGACTTTGGGAGCAAGATATAAAGGATTCGGAACAAGATAGAAGGGCTTTGGGAACAAGGTAAAGGAAGTGAAGAAGGGAACAGGAAAGAGAAGAGATTTGAAAAAGTTGTAACAAATG